>JACRGQ010000056.1 GCA_016217735.1 Nitrospinota bacterium | reverse complement strand
GGGCGACATGCTGCGGCTCGCGGGAAAGAGCCTGCTGCTCGCCCGCTCGATAGAGCCGCACCGGGGGCTGGTGACGGCGGCGCTGGCGGCGGGGCGCGATATCCCGTTGACCGCCTCACTCCGCAACGTCTGGGGGGTGAAGATTCCCTCCATCGGTTTTCCGCCGCTGCGCCGGGGTCATTTCGGCCGCGGCAGCGCCCCCGGCCACCGCAGCCCGGTGGTGGACGAAACCGCCGCGCGCTTTGAAGATACCATCGGCGCGCTGATCGAAAGCGCCGTGGCGGAAAACCACCTGACGAACATCGGCGGCGCGGTCAAAGCCACCAGCCGCCGCGTGAACGCCCTGGAGATGCGCGTGGCGCCGGAACTGGCGCGCGATGCCGCCGTCATCCGCTTCAGCCTGGAAGAACAGGCCCGCGAGGAGACCTTCCGGATGAAACGCTTCAAGCATCTCCGCGAACGCCGCCAGGGAAATTTTTAGGTTTGTTTTATGCCGGGGATTTCGTGCTTCTTTTTCCCGCGCGGCAGGTTTGGTTGAGGGGGCAGGCGGCGCAGAGCGGCTTCGATTTGCAGACGGTGGCGCCGAGGCGGACGATGAGCGCGTGGTATTCGTTGTAGAGCTTCGCGCTTTGCGGGAGATGGTCCATGAAAAAACGCCGCGCCCCGTCGTACTTCGTTTTCTCCCCATAGAGGCCGTAGCGCGCGCCGAAGCGGAGCGTGTACTTGTCGATGACGAACGTTTTCCGGGCCGCGCCGTAGAGGAGTATGGAGTCGGCGGTCTCCGGCCCGATGCCGTGCACCTTCAGCAAGGCGGCGCGCGCTTCGTTAAGCGGCGTTTTTTTCAGCCACGCGCGCCAATCGCCGCCGTTGAGCGAGCCGAGCCAGATGAAGAACCCCCGCAGCCGCGCCGCCTTTTGCCTGAAGTAGCCGCTGGGGCGTATCAGTTCCGCCAGCCGTTCCTCCGGAATGGCGAGAAGCGGTTCCATTTCCAACGCCGTTTCCACCTTGAGGTTGGCGATGGCCTTCGCCACGTTTCCCCACGAGGTGTTCTGCGTGAGGATGGCGCCGGTTATCACCTCAACGTCGGTGTCGCCCGGCCACCAGTGCTGCGGGCCGTAATGCGCATACAGGCGGTCATACACCGCCGTCAGTTTTTTTGCGTTGTGTGCGTTTGGCATCCGCCGATTGTAGGCGATATGGCGGACGGGTTAAAGCGGGTTATTCGATGGTGCGGCGGAAGCGGAGCACCGCCAGCGAGAAGACCGACACCCCGATGGCCACCAGCGCCAGCATCTGCGGCCAGAGCACATCCATCCCCACCCCCTTCAGGAAAATCCCCCGGATGATCTCCATGAAATAGCGGAGCGGCACCAGATAGGTGATTTTCTGGATGACCACCGGCATGTTCTCGATGGGGAAGACGAAGCCGGAAAAGTACATGAACGGAATGAAGAAGGCGAACTGCGCGATCATGAGCGCCTGCTGCTGCGTGCGGGCGACCGTGCTGACGAAAAGGCCCAACCCCAGCATGGTGAGAACGAACAGCCCGCTGCAAAGGTAGAGCAGCCCCACCGAGCCGCGCAACGGCACGTTAAACCAGAAGACCGCCACCAGCAGCACCAGCGTCACGTCGATCATGCCGATGAAGACGTACGGGATCAGCTTGCCGAAGAGGAGCTGCCACGGGCGTATCGGGGTGACGAGAAGCTGTTCCATCGTGCCGATCTCCCGTTCGCGCACGATGGCCATGGAGGTCATCGACATGGTGATGAGCATGAGGACGAAGGCCAGCACCCCCGGCACCATATAGTTGCGGCTTTGCAGCGACGCGTTGTGCCACACCCGGATTTCCGGCGCGATGCGCGGCGGCAGATCGGCCTGGGGATTTTTGTCCAGCATGTCCTGCAGCAGATACTGCGAATAGCTGTTCACGATCATCGAGGCATACGCCAGCGCGATGTTCGCGGAGTTGCCGTCGGTGCCGTCGGCCAGCACCTGCAATTGCGCGGTATGCCGCCCCAGCACGTCGGCGCTGAAATCGGCGGGTATCACCAGCGCCAGCGCGGCGCGGCCGTGCTCGATGTATTCGTCCACGCCGTCCGCCGTATCCACGGTTCCGGCCAGCTCGAAATAACCGGAGTTGAGGAAGCGGTCCGCCAAACCCCGGCTGATGCTGGTCCGGTCGTAATCGCACACCACCAGCGGCACGTGCTTAACGTCGGTGACGGCGGCGTAGCCCAGCACCGTAAGCTGGATGACCGGCGCGGCGATGGCCATGAAGCGCAGCCGCTTGTCGCGGAAAATCTGGCGCAGCTCTTTCATCACTATCAGCAGCACGGTATTCATGCGGCCCTCCGTTTTCGCAGCATGATGTGGGCCGCAAGCGCCAGCGTGACCGCCGCGAACAGCAGCATATAGAGCAGTTCGCGCCAAAAGACATCCGGCCCCACCCCCTTGAGCATCACGCCGCGGATGATGATGAGAAAAAATTTCACCGGCGTCACGTTGGAGAGGATTTGCAGCAGCCACGGCATGCTCCGGATGGGGAAGACGAGCCCGGACAAAAGAAACGTGGGGAGGATGGACGACAGAACCGCCATCATGAAGGCGATCTGCTGTTTCTCGGCGATGGCGGAGATCAGGAGCCCCTGCCCCAACGCCGCGAACAGGAAGACCACGATGCCCAGATAGAGCCAGACAATCGCCCCGCGCACCGCCAGATCGAAAAACACAAAGGCGATGCCGAGCACAAACGCGGAACTGACCAGCGATATGATGAAATAGGGAAGCGTTTTGCCGATGACGATCTCCGCCGTCCCCAGCGGCGAAACGGCGAGCTGCTCCATCGTACCGCTCTCTTTTTCGCGCACGATGGAAAGCGCCGTGGAAATGACCGAGCTCATCATCAGGATGAAGCCGATGAAGCCGGGAACGAGAAATTTGGTGCTGGAGAGATTGGGGTTGTACCAGACCTTCGGGCGCAGCTCGATGGGGGGATCGAACCGCTGGCCGCGGCGGGTCATGAACTCGGCGCGCAGGTTCGCGGAGTAAGTTTGGATGATGGTGTTCATGTAGCCCAGCGCGGTGGTGGCGGTGTTGTTGTTCGAGCCGTCCATCAGCACTTGCACCGGCGCGTCTTCGCCGCGGTCCAGCCGTTTGGCGAAATCGGCGGGAATCACCAGCGCGGCGAGCGCCCGGCCGCTTTCGATGCTTGTTTCAATGTCGCGGTAGCTGGTCACGTCCGCGGCGATGGTGAAGTAGCCGGAATTGGTGAACGCGCGGATAAACGCGCGGCTTTGGCTGCTTTTGTCCTGGTCGAACACCGCCAGCCGGACGCTCTTCACGTCGAAGTTGAGCGCCTTCCCCACCATCAACATGAGAAAGGCGGGAAGCAGGATGAGGAGCATGAGCGATACCCAATCGCGCCGCACCTGCCGGAATTCTTTTACGACAATCGGTTTTATGCGCCTGAAGGTCATTTCAGTCCCCTCCTCCCGATTCCGCCAGCAGGTGGATGAAGACGTCCTCCAGCGACGGCGTGATCGGCTCTATCCGCTCCGCCGTCAATCCCCGGCGGGCGAACGCCTCCCGTATCCGGCGGCTCCCCTCCACGGCATCGTCCACCCCCGCGTGGAGGTGGATGCCGAAAAGCGTCAGTTCACGCACCCACGGTTCCCCCTTCAGCGCCTCCATGGCGGCCACCGGATCGGCGGTCCGCACTTCCAGCATCCGGTAGGTGATATGGCGTTGCTTCAATTCTTTCGGCCCGCCGCTGGCCACGATGCGGCCGGCGTTTATCATCATGATGTCGTTGCAGTATTCCGCCTCGTCGAGGTAGTGGGTGGTCACCAGCACCGTCACCCCCTGTTCGGAGAGCCGGCTGATAAGCTCCCAAAAATTGCGGCGCGAGACCGGATCGACGCCGGAGGTCGGCTCATCGAGGAAAACGATGGCCGGCTCGTGGATAACGGCGCAGCCGAGCGCGAGGCGCTGTTTCCAGCCGTCGGAGAGTTCGCCGGTGAGGCTGCCTTCGCGTCCCGCAAGGCCGGCCATCTCCACCACCCACCGCATCCGTTCGGTGATGCGCGCCGGGGAAAGGCCGTATACCCCGCCATAGAAACGGATATTTTCCTCCACGGTGAGGTCCTCGTAGAGCGAGAATTTTTGCGACATGTAGCCGATGCTTTTTTTTATCTGGAACGTCTGGGTGGCGATGTCGAAGCCCCCCACGGAGGCGCGGCCCGCCGTCGGTTCCATCAGGCCGCAGAGCATCCGGATGGCGGTCGATTTGCCCGCGCCGTTGGGGCCGAGAAAACCGAATATCTCCCCGCGCTCCACATGGAACGAGATGTTGTCGACGGCGGTGAACGCGCCGAATTTTTTTGTCAGCCCGTCCACCTCGATCGCATAGGGGGGCATACGCGCTCCTTTTTTTCCGCCAGCCGCCACAGATTTCATGCTAATTGGATACCATGGATATGGCAATGCTCTCCATTTCCCTTCCCTTTTGCCGCCATGCCCAGGTAGCGGCGGCACTCTTGCCGCCGATTTATTCGGGCGACAGGAGTGTCGCCTCTGCCAAGCAAGGGGATCAAGGGGAGGAATTCCTTATTTTTCCTCTTCCGTATCCGGCTCCCCGGCCGATTTTCGCATGCGCGCCTGGGCGATTTCGTAATCGGCCGTGGCGATGGTGTAGTTCAGTTTGCTCTGCAACAGGGCGATCTCGGCATCCAGCACTTCGGTGTTGGTGGCGTGGCCGTTGTGGAACCGGTTTTTGGTGATGCGGGCGCTTTCCTCGGCCTGTTCCACGCCGCCGCCGGCGATGGCGATCCGTTCGCGGGCCTGCAGCAGGGCCAGATAGCTCTGGTTCACTTCCAGTTCCACGCCGTCGAGCGCCTGCTCATAGGCGAGTTCCGCCTGCGATTTCCGCGCATCGGCCTGGGCCACCTGGCTGCGGGTGATCCCCCAGTCGAAAACATCGTAACTGACCATGACGCCGGCGGCCCACGTGCTGTCCCAGCGCTCCTGATTCGGCAGGTAGCGCTGGTTGGGGTTGGCGTAGAGAAAATCGCCGAAGAGGGAAACCGTGGGGAGGAATCCCCCCTTGCTGGCGCCGTAACCGGCGCGGGCCGATTTCACCTTCATCCGCGCGGCAAGCAGATCAGGGCGGTTCTCGATGGCGGAGCTTTTGTATTCCGCCAGCGTCTTCAGCGGGGCGTCCCGCGCGGCGAGGGGGGTGGTCAGCGCGAGGTTCGTGTCCAGCGGCAGGCCGATGACGTTGTTGAGCTGCATCATGGCGAGCTTCACGTTGTTGGCGGCATCCGCCTGCGCGAACCGGGCGTTGCTAAGCTGCACCTGCGCCTTGAGCTGTTCGTCGCGCAGCATGATGCCGGCATTCACCATATTGGTCACGTCGGTGAGGTGGCTTTGCACCTGCGTCACGTTTTCGTCTATCACCTGCTTCACCTGTTGGGTTTTGTACAGTATCCAGTAGGCGCTCCGCGCCGCCAGCGCCATGCCGGCCCTGCCGTCTTCGTATTCCTTGTCGGCCGCCAGGGCGCTGTACGCCGCCGATTCGGCGTACCCCTCCAGCCTGTTGCCGGTGAAGAGCGGATAGGTGACCGAAAGCTTGGCCTGGTACCAATTGGTGAGCGAGGGGGAAATGACGGTCGGCGCGGGGGAACCGGGGGGCTGTATCTGGAACGGGCCGACGTCGCTCATCCGGGTATAGCCCGCCTGCGCCGCCACCCGCGGCTTGTCCGCGCCGGAAGTCTCATCCGCCTTGGCGTGGGCCGCGGCGGCCCCCAACGAGGCCATCCGCACCTGCTTGCTGTTCTGCAGCGCCATCCGCGCCGCCTCGTCTATCGAAAGCCGCCGTTCATCCGCCGCGAAAGCCGCGGCGGGCAGCAACACCGCAAGCATTATCCCTATCCGTTTCATCGATGCCGTTCCTTTCATTCCGTTATGCCGCATTGGTGATGAGCGATATAAACACGTTTTCCAGCGACGGTTTCACCGGCCGCCAGTCCGTAATGGGAATGCCGCCATTCCGCAAAATGGATTCAACTTTTTTGAAGCCCGCCTCCGTTCCGTCCACCACCACGTTGAGCCGGTCGCCGAACGCCTGCACGTCCAGTATGCCGGCGGCCCCTTTCAGCAGGCGCGCGGCGGCCCGGATATCGCCGCAGACGATTTCAAGCACGTCGCCGCGCATCCGTTCCTTGATGTTGGCGGGGGTGTCGAGCGCCATCACCGCCCCCCTGTTCATCAGCGCCACCCGGCCGCACCGCTCCGCCTCGTCCAGATAGGGGGTGCTCATCACGATGGTGATGTTGGTTTTAAGCAGGGCGGAAAGTATTTTCCAAAAATCCATGCGCGATATCGGGTCCACCCCGGTGGTCGGCTCGTCGAGGAATATCAGCCGGGGGCGGTGGATGAGCGTGCAGGCGAGCGCCAGCTTCTGCTTCATGCCGCCCGAAAGCCGGTCGGCCAGCCGGCCGCGGAACGGCGTGAGGCGGGTGAAGGCGAGCAGCTCTTCGCGCCGCTCCCGGTAATCATGCACGTCGTGTATCTCGGCGAAGAACTCGATGTTTTCGTCCACCGAAAGGTCGCCGTAAAGCGTGAACCGCTGCGAGAAGTAACCTATCTGTCGCTTGATTTGTTCCATGCCGCCGCGGACATCGTGGCCGAAGATGCGGGCGGTTCCTTTGGACGGCTTCATGATGCCGCAGAGCATGCGGAAGAGCGTGGTCTTCCCCGCCCCGTCCGGCCCCACGATGCCGAACATCTCCCCCTCGCGCACGGTCAGGGATATGCCGTCCACCGCGCGCATATCGCCGAATGATTTGCCCAGCCCTTCGATGGCCAACGCTTCCGTCATGGCCGCCCCGCCGCCAGCTCCGCGTCGGCCGGCATTCCCGGCTTGAGCGCGCGTTCGGGGTTCGGTATCTCCAGCTTCACGCCGAAGACCAGCTTGGTCCGGTCGTCCTTGGTCTGCACGTTTTTGGGGGTGAACTCCGCCACCGGCGAAATATACACCACCGTGGCCGGAATGGCCTTTTTCGGCCGCGCGTCGATAAAGACGTCCGCCCGCCGCCCCAGCTTCACCCGCGCCAGCTCCACCTCGCTTACATAGATCATCAGGTTCACGGTGGCAAGGCGGCTGATACGGAAAAGCTGCGCGTTCGGCAGCACGTGATCCCCCTCCTCCACCGATTTTCGGGTGACGGTGCCGTCCACCGGGGCGGTGACGGAGGTATCGGCGATGTATTTCTCCACCTGCGCGCGCTGCGCCTCGGCCAGCGCGAGGCGCGCCTGGGCGGACTCTATCTCTTCGGGCAGCAGGCCGTTTTTCAGTTTTTCGTAAGTCTCTTTCGCCACGGCGAGGCGCGTGGCCGCGTCGTCATGCTGCCGTTGCGTCGCGCCCCGCAGGCGGAAAAGCTCGGCTATCCGCTTGAACTCCGTTTCGGCGAAGCGGAAATTCGCCTCGGCCAGCCTGATGTCCTCGCCGCGCGCGCCGCGCTGGGCCAAACGGTGCTGCGCGCTGGCGGCCTGCACGTTGGCCTCGGCCTGCCGCAGTTGGATGTCGAGGTTTGCGTGATCGATGGTTGCAAGCAAATCCCCTTTTTTCACCTCGGCCCCCTCAGCCACGGCAAGCGCCGTTATCTCGCCGCCCAGCTTGGCGTTCACGGTCACTTCGGTCGCCTCTATCACGCCGCTGGCGGTGATGGCGCCGTCCCGGGCGTTATTGCATCCGGCCAGCGCGATGACGGCGATCACAAGAGCTATGCGCTTCATTTCTTTTTTCCTTCCTTGGCGGTTTGCTTGAAGCGGGCGCGGAACAGCGGTTTCGCGCCGTCGGCCAAAATTCCCTCGAACATCACCCCGATAACCCCCCGGTAGGCTTCTTCGGCGGTGAACGGATGCCGCGACAGCGTTTCGGGGTTTACCACCCCTTGCACCGCCGCGAGGAAAATGGCGATGAACAGTTCCACGTTCACGTCGCCGCGCACCACGCCGATGCGCCGGCCGTCGGCGATCACCTTGGCGAATTCCCCCTCTATCCGCGCGCGGCGGAACTCCTCTATCTTTTTCCAGAGATCGGGGCGGAAACGGCGGAGGTCTTCGAGGAACGCGCGGTTCACCCGCGACAGCGCGCCGGTGATGAACGCGCAGAAGGCATACAGCCGGTCGAGAAAATCGCCGGGCCGGGAAAAGATTTCGGTCAGGTTTTGGCGGATGTAAAGCATCTGCCACTCAAACGCCGCGTCCACCAGATCGTCCTTTTTGTCGAAATGCCGGTAGAGCGTTTTTTTGCTGATGCCAAGCTGCCCGGCCAATTCGTCCATCGTCACTTTGGAAAAACCGCGGGCAATGAAGAGGCCGCGCGCGGCGGCGATGATGCGGGTGCGCGTATCGGCTTCGGCCACCGTCCGCTCCCGCGTGGAAACTGCAATATCATGCATGAGTATCCTTCTCCCTCTTGCCTGTTTTCAAATATACCATGAAAAGCAGGGCATGGAAACTATTTCATCGTGTTGCAGTTTCCGGCGGCGGTACCGCGGTTCTTTCCCGCTTCTGTCATCCTGAGCCGCGGGCGAAGGAACTCCTTCCGGAAAGGGATTCTTCGTTGCACTCAGAATGACAAAAATTGGTATAGTGAAAAAAACACCCTTGCGAAGGAGCCGACCGATGCAGGATTTCATCTACCGCAACCCGACGCAGATCATCTTCGGACGCGGCAAGGCCGCCGAAACCGGCGCCGCCGTGGCGAAGCTGGGAAAAAGCGTCCTGCTGGTTTACGGCAAAGAGAGCATCAAGGGCAGCGGCCTCCACGCCCGCATCCGCCAAAGCCTTGCGGCGGCGGGGGTGCGCGCGGCGGATCACGGCGGAGTGAAGCCGAACCCGCTCATCAGCCACGCCCGCGAAGGAATAGCGAAGGTGCGCGCCGAAGGGCTTGAGGTGGTTCTCGCCGTCGGCGGCGGCAGCGTGATGGATGAGGCGAAGGCCATCGCCGCCGGGGCAACGGTGGATTACGATCCGTGGCTGTTTTTTACAGGGGGGAAGCGCCCTGAGCGGGCATTGCCTTTGGTGGCGGTGCCGACGCTGGCCGCCACCGGCAGCGAGATGAACGGCAACTCCGTCATGACCTCCGGCGGCCTCAAGCTTGCGATGTATTCACCGCATTCCTACCCGGCCGTTTCGATACTCGATCCCGAACTTACGATGACCGTGCCGAAGGAGCAGACCGTCTACGGCATCGTCGATACCTTCAGCCACATCATGGAGCCGTACTTCGGCGGACGCGAGATGGATGCGCCGGTGCAGGACCGGCTGGCCGAGGGGCTGTTCGTCGCGCTGTTTGAAAGCGCCAACCGGCTGCTGCAAGACCCGCATGACTACCGGGGGCGGGCCGACATGCTTTGGGCCAGCGCCGTGGCGCTGTGCGGCATCGCGCAGGCGGGGCGCGGCCCCGCCGGGTGGGAAAACCACATGCTGGCCCACAGCATCGGCGCGCTCACCGATGCCCCGCACGGCGCGTGCCTTGCCGTGGTGATGCCCGGCTGGATGAGTTATGCGTCGCTGAAGAGGCCGGAAAAGTTCGACCAGTTCGCCGAGCGGGTGATTGGGATGCATGGGGCGCAAAACGGCATCGCGCAGCTCAAAATGCTTTTTTCGCAGATCGGCGCGCCGGTAACGCTTGCCCGGCTTGGATTGAAGGAAGAGGACATCCCCCGCATCGTTGCACACGTATTGGAAAGCTCCCCCGGTGGCGGCTCCCTCGGCCCCTCCGGCATCACCGCCGTCCTCAAGCTCTGCCTGTAAATCAAGCCACGCGCTGGCCCCTGATCCTGTCATTCCCGCGAAGGCGGGAATCCAGCCATATTTTCAAAGCTTCTCCATCGGCCCATCGGGCCGAGAAGAGGTTATGCATGATGTACACAATAAATTGTGTACCTGCCGAGAAAGGGAGAAATGGCGCATTTGGCGCGCCTGAATCTTTTGACGCGGGGCGTTTGGAAGATTTGGAGGTTTTGGAGCGTCGTGGAGCATCTGAAAGAATTGAAAGAACAATTTTCGGCTGATTGGAAAGGAGAGAGGGACGGGAATGGCGATCAGCGGGTGATGCCGCGCTTTTTGAGCTTCTCGACGAGCGTGGTGCGGTTAAGCCCCAGCATGGCGGCCGCCTTGTTCTTCACCCAGTTGGTCTTTTCCAGCGCCTGCATGATAAGCCCCATCTCGTATTCTTCCACCACCTCTTTGAGGCTGATGCCGGTTTCGGGAATATCCATCGTCGCGGCGGCGGGCGCGGCGGCCTGCGGCTCCAGATCGGCCTCCTGCGCGCCGACCAGCAGCATGTCGGTGTAAAGCTGCTCGTCCTGGTTGGCGTCGCTGATGAACTGGTACGGGAGGTCCTCCACGTCGATCATCCCCTCCCCCTTGATCACCACCATCCGCTCGCAGATGTTCTCCAGCTCGCGCACGTTGCCGGGCCACTCGTATTCCAGCAGCAGCTTCATCGCCGCCGGGGTAACGCCGGCGATGCCGCGGTTCCTGCTCCTGTTGAACCGCTTGATGAAGTGGTCCACCAACAGCGCAATGTCGTCCTTGCGGGCGCGCAGCGGCGGCAGTTTGATCGGAATGACATTCAGGCGGTAATAGAGATCCTCGCGGAACCGTTTTTCCTTGATCGCCTTTTCAAGGTCGATGTTGGTGGCGGCGACCACCCGCACGTTGGTGCGTATCACCTGATTGCTGCCGACCCGCACGAACTCCTGCTGCTGCAGGATGCGCAGCAGCTTCACCTGCAAGGCCGGACTCATGTCGCCGATTTCATCGAGGAATATCGTTCCCTCGTGCGCCATCTCGAATTTGCCCACGCGGGTGCGGATGGCGCCGGTGAAGCTCCCCTTCTCGTGGCCGAACAGCTCGCTCTCCAGCAGGTCTTCGGGGATCGCGCCGCAATTCACCACCACGAAGTTTTTGTTGCGCCGCGGCGAATGCATATGCACCGACCGGGCGAAGAGTTCCTTGCCGGTGCCGCTTTCCCCCAGCACCAGCACGGTGCTGTCGGTATCGGCCAGCTTCTCGACGGTGCCGAAAATTTCACGGATGCGTTTTGAATTGCCGATAATGTGGGCAAACCCCTTGCCGTTCCCCTGCGTTGCGGCCCGGCCTGTGACGTGGCCGATGGCCTGCTCTTTGCGCTCTTGGAGTTTCTCCTCGATGGTCATCGGCTCCGGCCCGGAGGCTTCTTCCGCCGCCGCCTCGCCGGCTTCTTCAAGGAACGCCTCGGCGGCACGCAACTCGGCCAGGTTTGCGGCCAACAGTTTCTCCCGCTCGTCCGGTTGGGGAGCCATAAATATCGAATTGTAGGACAAGACGCTTATCTCCTCATCCATCTCTTCCGCGTTGACCGCGGCATCGTGATCAACCCGCTCAGCTTGCTGCATAATCGGAGTCGGTACAAAATCAGGATCAGTAAAATTATCCAGGATATTATCAGGTTCGTTCATAATTTTGACGCTCCCTATCTCCCGTAAGTTATAATTTCAGCTAATTATGGCTAATTTAATCCATAATCAATCCTATTTCAAGCAAATAAAATTTTTGTTTTGGGGATTTTTTTTACTTACGTCAATTTTACCGATAGTCACCACAACCAGCTATCCTATTTGCATGTGTACATTTTTATACACACAAAGACATGGCCTACACTTACAAATACACTTTTGTAGAAGCATTTATGATATGTTATTGATTCTTTTGATAAAATTTTTGGCACAGGATATGCTTTATACATATGATGTAGATGCAAACATTACATAACAAATGATAAGGAGAAGCAGATGATGTCGAATAAGGCTAAAACGCCCGGCGGCAGACACTGCCAAGCCTGTGAATACCGCTGGGAAAATCTGAACAGGCGCTACTGCCTGTACGGTCTGGTAAATAACAACCTTGAATACTGGAGATGGGAGTGAGCAATCATGAGAAAAGAGCAGATGCCCCAATTTTGCAAGAAGTGCGCTAACGTGCGGACGAGCCTTTTTGGCGGCGAGCACTACTGTAAGCAGGTATGCAAATACAACCCCCTGTTCCAGTTTCACGCTTCGCACTCGTACTACCGGTGGATGAGCGGCGTCGGCATCGCCTGAGCCGGAAAAATCATCCCCGCCCCTCCCGCGCGGCAGGAGGGGCGTTGCCAGGACGACTTCCGTTTCAAATCCGGTATAATGCGCACGATATGCGCAAATCGGCCAACCACGAACAGATATGCTGGGATATCCTCCCGGCGGTTTCCCGCAGTTTCGCGCTCTGCATCCAAAAGCTCCCCAAGGGGCTGGACGAACGGATGATGGCCGCGTACCTCATCCTGCGGCTGATCGACACCATCGAGGATTCCGCCGCGCCGCTGGAAACCAAACGGATGGCGTTCGGCCAGTTTCTCGAACTGCTGGCCGCCCCGCCGCCCGTGAACCGCCAGAAGGCGGCGGCGCTCCGCGATTACCTGCTGGCGAACATTGATTACAGCTACGAAAAAGTTTTGCTGGAAAACCTGCAAAGCCTGCTGGAGGTTTTTCACGGTTTTGCCGCCGGGGAAAAGACGGCCATCCTCGACTGCGCGCGCGAGATGGCGGATGGGATGTTGAAATTCCAGGGAAAAACCATCGACTCCCTCAAAGTGCAGGAAGAGTACTGCTACTATGTGGCGGGCATCGTCGGCTACCTCAACTCGCGCCTTTTCCACCTCGCCGGCCAAATTCCGGAAATGCCGGACGAACAGTTCATGGAACTTGCCAAAAATTTCGGCATCGCATTGCAGAAGGTGAACATCCTGCGCGACGTGGCGAATGACATACCGCACAACCGCAATTTTTGGCCGCTGGATCTGCTGACGGCACAGGGATTGTCGTACCAAACGCTCTGCCTGCCGGAAAACCGCCAAAAAGCGATGAAAGTGCTGGACACCATTGTGGAAGACGCCCTCCCCTACCTTGAAGACGCGCTGGCATACACCAAGCGGCTCCCCCGCTCCGCCGTCCGCGTGCGCGTGTTCTGCCTCATTCCGCTGTTCATGGCGGTGGAAAGCTACGCCAAGTGCGTGGACAACGAGGACATCTTCAACGGCGGCAAAACGGTGAAAATATCGAAAGCCGACGTGGCCCGCATCGTGCGCAATTCGTTTCTGCTGGCGCCGTGCAACTGGGCGCTGCAACGGTGGTTCGATGGCGGGGTCCGCGCCGTCCGCCAAAAGCTCTCCCGCTGAAAAAGGCGGAACGAAAAGAATTTTGCTCCGCGCGCAAAAAAACGATCACGTCATGCCATGCTCTTCCAGCAGGCGGGTATCGGCCAGTATCCGCTCCACCGGGCCGTCGGCCACTTTTTCCCCCTTGGAGAGCAGCACGGCACGCTGGCATTGCCGCCGCACCAGATCGATGTCGTGCGAAATGATGATCTGCGTTCCCCCCAGCCCGGCCAGCAGCGCAATGATCTGGGCGCGCCCCTTGGGGTCAAGCGAGCCGGTCGGCTCGTCGAGCGCCAACAGTTCCGGCCCCATTGAAAGAACGGTGGCAATGGCGGCCCTTTTTTTCTGCCCCATGCTGAGGTGAAAGGCGCTTTTGCCCGCCGCGCCGTTGAGTCCCACGCGTCGGAGGCTCTCCTCCACGCGGGATGCTATTTCCGCTTCATCCAACCCCATGTTGCGCGGGCCGAAGGCGATGTCGTCATACACCGTGGGACAAAAAAGCTGGTCGTCCGGGTTTTGAAAAACGACGCCGACGCGGCGGCGGATTTCCTTGAGGTTGGCGTTGCTCACCGGCAGGCCGTGGATTCGGATATTGCCGTTCCCCATGATGATGCCGTTGAGGTGAAGCAGCAACGTGCTTTTCCCCGCGCCATTCGCGCCGATGATCCCCACCCGTTCGCCGCGTTCCACCGCGAGATGGACGTTTCTCAGCGCCGTGGCGCCATCCGGATAGGCGTAGGAGAGTCCGGTAACGCTGACCGCCGGCCCGCTGTTCATAATGTTCCCCGCACCGCGGCGAACCACGTGAAAGCGGCAAGCATGAACCACCAGTCGGCGGCGTGGAAACGCTCACCATCGGTTGGCGGCGGCCGCCAGTTGAATCCGCGCGAGGCCATCGCCAGGTAGACCCGCTCCCCCCGCTCGTAGCCGCGGAGGAACAGCGTGCCGGCCATCTCGCCGATCACCCGCGCATCCCAAAGCCACCGCCCGCCGTAGCCGCGCGCGTCGCCCGCCCGCTTCATCCGGAGCGCCTCTTCTTTCAGGACGAAAAGGTAGCGGTAGGTGAAACCGATGAGCATGGTGACGATGCGGGGGGCCTTCATCCGCTCAAGGCCGCGCAACAACTCGGGAAACGGCGTGGTGGCCGAAAGCAGCGTGACGCAGACAACCCCGAAGCAGGCCTTCACCATCGCGTTCCAGAAAAGCAACAGGCCGGAGCGGGAAAGATGCATGCCGCCGATGCCAAAACTGTAACCGCCGGTGAACGCGCCGTCCCCGGAAAAGGGAAGAAATACGGCGGTCATCGCCGCGAAGGGAATCACCACCAGCGAGCGTTTCAGCACATACCCCGGCGGCACGCGGGAGACGATCAAAAAGCCGATGGCGAAAGCGAAGTAACCGATGAACGCCAAGCAGGCGTCCGGCGGGGTGCTGACGCAGACGAGGATCGCGGCGAACAACCCCACAATCTTGGCCCGTGCGTCCAGCCGGTGAACCGGGCTTTCAAGATAGCTGTGACGTTCAAATCCCCGCGCCGTCATGGTTTTTCCCGAAATATCTTTAGGCCAATTTTGTGCCGGTGGAGCTCATGCTCAACTCGGCGTGAAAAACCCCTTTTTGCCGCCGCAACGTGTCCGCCAGTTCCCGTATCCTGCTCGCCGCTCCACGCGCGATGATCACCTCGGCGCACATATCGTGATCCAGATGAATATGGGTGGCGGCCAGAATGATGTGATGGTGATGATGCTGGATTCCCGTCAGCTTCTCGCCCAGCTTCCGCTGGTGGTGGTTATACACCAGCGTCACCGTGCCGACCGCCTCGTGATCCGATTCCCACTCCCGCGCCACCAGCCGGCCGCGTATCATGTCGCGGATGAATTCCGAGCGGTTGCCGTAGCCGCTGGTTTTGATCAGTTTTTCCAGTTTCTCCATCAGCGGCTTCTCGATGGAAAAGCTCAACCGTTCCAGTTCCGGCATAGCCCTGTTCCCCCACCATCATGACGTTGTTGGAATGACCCCATCAGTAATACGATTTTACTTATTGTAATAACACGGAGGGGGGAGATGTCAATCGATAAAGGAATTGGAGACGATATTGTTCCGTTGCGCGGGGGTCTGTTCCGCGGCGGCGGCGGCGGCCGAAGCGGCGCGGCGGATATCATTATCGCCCTTCCATTTCGTCCCCCATATCCCCATGGCGGCTATGAGGGCTTCCAATTCCCGCCCTTTTTCGGTGAGGGCGTATTCCACGCGGGGGGGAACCTCGGCGTAGACGGTGCGGGTGAGCACCCCCGTCTCTTCCAGTTCTTTGAGGCGAACGGAAAGGGTTTTGGGGCTGACACCGGCAAGCGATTGGCGCAGTTCCCCAAACCGCCGAGTACCAACCATCAGGTCGCGCAGTATCATTAACGTCCATTTCCCTTGAATGATGGCGATTGCGGAATGAACTGGACAAGAAATATCGTTGTTTGGAGCAGGCTCTCGTCTTGTAAGCATTTGTTTATCCTTATAATTCCAATTGTGTAATTACAGGTAAAGTATATAGTAGATTGCAATAATATACAATAGGTGGGAAGATACAAGCAACAGCCTATAAGGAGGTTCATCATGAAAGTTCTAGTTACCGGAGCCACCGGAACCGTCGGCTCCGAAGTGGTTAAGCAGCTTTCCGCTGCGGGCATTACCGTTCGCGCGGCCGTCCACTCCCCCGAAAAGAGGGAAAGGATAAAAGGCAAAGGGGTCGAAACGGTACGGTTCGATTACGAAAACCCCCAGTCTATACGCGAAGCCCTCAAGGGGATTGAAAAACTCTTTCTGCTTACGCCGGTCGCCGCGAATATGGTGGAACAGGTCAAATCAGTCACCAACGAGGCGAAGTCGGCCGGGATACGGCATATCGTCCGGCAGTCGGCGTTCGGCTCACAGCTCGAGGAGACTCTCCTCCAGCGCTGGCATTTCGCCGCCGAAGAGGCGATAGGGGCATCGGGGATACCGTACACCATTCTACGCCCCAATTTCTTCATGCAGAATTACCTTACCTATCCGGCCGTGGATGGAGCCTATTATCTGCCGCTGGGTACCGCGCGGGTCAGCATCGTCGATGTGCGCGATATCGCGGCCGTCGCGGTGAAGGCGTTGCATGAAAAAGGGCATGAAGGGCGCATCTACCCGATAACCGGCCCGGAAGCCATCACCGCCGCCGAAGCGGTGGCCCTGATCGCGAAAGCGTCCGGCGGACACTTCAGGTATGTCGATACACCGCCGGAAGAGGCCCGCAAAGCCATGCTGGCCGGTGGAATGCCGGAATGGCTGACCGACGCATTGCTGGAACTCTACGCTTGGGCGCGCGGCGGCAAGATGGCCGAAGTGCGCAATACGGTGGAGCAGGTGACCGGGAGGAAGCCGCACAGCTTCGCCCGTTTCTCCAGGGATTATGTGCGCCGCTTCAAAGGGGCGGCACGGGCCGCCTGATACCGTGTGTCCGCTAAAAAAAGAAGGGGCATCCCGCCCCTCCTTTTTTTTTCGCGGCCGGTCTATAATCAACCGGTGAACAACAAAGCGCGGGTTTCAAAACATACCCACGGGAGCCGCTGACCGTGGCGCTCGTCATCGAAAGCCTCCAACGCCCCATCGTGCTGAACAACATCCCGTTCATCATCGAGGAAGAGCGGGTGCTGCGCGACTGCCCTTCGGAAAACGGAAATGAACAGGCTCCATTCGAGAGCTTTATGCGCGGCTGAACTTCTGGGATTTGAAACCCGACCGAGACGCGAAATATTCAATAAATAAAACATTTGACAAATGACCACTGGTCATTTATGTTGTTGTACAGAGGCTGGGGAGAGAGGGTAATGGTCATCAAACAACGCGCAATCAGCAGTGACGAAAAACAGGAAAGGCGGGAGGCTATCCTGAATGCGGCGGAAGAGCTTTTGACCGGAGACGAATATCATGACATCAGCATCGCCTGCATTGCCCGAAAAGCGGGTTTGGCTAAAGGAACAATTTTCCTGTACTTCAGGACAAAAGAGGAATTGTTTCTGCAATTGCAGATCAGGGCGTACAAATCATGGTTTGAGGATGTCAACAGGCGGCTAGAAACTTCATTGCGGCATAAGACTAAAAACACCATCAACGTATTTGTGGAAAACATCGTGGCCTCCATTGGGAGTCACCCCATGATGACCCGGTTGACACCCATCCTTCATGTCATCTTAGAACGAAATATTGACTATAAAACCACATTGGAATTCAAACGCTTTTTACTTCATGAAATCCTTATCACTGGACAGCTAATCGAACGGTGCCTCCCTTTTCTTCGAGAAAACGATGGTGCAGAGTTTTTGCTGCACCTGCAGGTGCTACTTATCGGCCTCATCCAGTTAACCAACCCAGCGCCAATAGTCAAACAAGTCATCGAGACGGAAAGAATGGAGGTATTTCAACTGAGTTTTGAAGAAAGATTGCCGGCAATGCTGGCACTGCTCATCAGCGGAATGAAGTTTGCCCGCATGAGATAAAAAAATTTACCATATAAATGACCATGGGTCACTTAAGGAGGAGCGCGATATGAAAAACAAAGGCCAGAACAACATGAGAACGGTTCTTATTACCGGAACTACGAGCGGAATCGGATATGAACTTAGTGAGATTTTTGCGATGGAGGGGTTCAATCTGGTTTTGGTTTCCAGAAATGACCAAAAGCTGAAGGCGCAAAAAGAAAATTTGGAAAAACGTTATGGGGTAACGGTTCACATCCTTGCAAAAGACCTTTCGGAACCCAGAGCGCCGAAAGAAGTCTTTTTGGATATTCAAGGCCAAGGGATTCATGTCGATATTTTGATAAATAATGCCGGATTCAACGAAAGCGGCCCGTTCCACGAAACAAACATTGATAAAGAACTGCGGATGTTACAAGTGCATATTGCATCCCTTACACACCTGACAAAGCTCTTTCTGCCGGGGATGTTGAAAAACCATTACGGCAAGATATTAAATTTGGGTTCAACCGGCTCCTTTGCCCCGTGCCCCCTGGATGCCGTGTATTGCGCGACAAAAGCATACGTCTTAAGCTTCTCAAACGCTCTTAGGGCGGAACTTTCAGGAACAGGGGTGACAGTATCAACATTGTGCCCTGGCGCGACGAAAACGGAATTTGCCAAAAAAGCAAATATGGAAAATATCCTGCTTTTTAAAAAATTCGTGATGGAACCGCAGGAAGTCGCCAGAATCGCTTATCGCGCATTTATGGGAAATAGGAAGGTAATTGTTCCCGGACTATTTAATCGGCTGTTAGTTCTTTCAATTCCATTTACGCCGAGTAAGATTCTGGAGAGGGTATCAATATGTCTTCTTAAGAGGGATTAACCCTGAATCCGTTAAGTTGCGGGTATACGCCACATTCGGCTTGCCGATATTGGAGCGGCAAGGCGGGGTATTGCTCGGCGGTTACGGGGGATGTCCGGCTGTTGACCGGCAAAGAGCCAACCCCATTCGAAAGTTTTGCGCGCGACTGCGCCGCCGGGATTTGAAATATGCGCGGGGGGAGGTTTGCGCTTTCCCCCCGCCGCTTTATAATACAGGCATGGGAAACGGCGTTACGAACATCACAGGCGGGAGCCACTAAGCGTGGCGCTCGTCATCGAAAGCCTCCAACGCCCCATCGTGCTGAACAACATCCCGTTCACCATCGAGGAGGAGCGGGTGCTACGCGAACTGCGCATCTCGAAGATCAGCTCGCTCAAGGAGATGCCGGAGCAAAACATCGCCCGCTACATAAAAAAGGCGATAGACACCGGCTACGGACTCATCGAGCCGAAGGCAATCTACCGCACCTACCGCCTGATACAGGAAGAGGGAAAACCGCCCGCCGTGGAAGGAGTACCGGGACTATTCTTCGGCAAAAAAGTGGTGGAGATGCTCCTCCCTTGCCACTATGTGACGCTGCTCCTCACCACCATCGGCCCAAAACTCCCCGCGATGTCCGACGCCATCATCAAAACAGAACCGACCGACGGTTTCTACCTCGAATATGTGGGGGGATGGATGGCCGATTACATGGCCGACCGCGTGGAAGACCGCGTGCAAACGGAGTGTGCCAAGATGGGCTACTCCCTCACATTCCGCTACGCCCCCGGCTACGGCGACTGGACGCTGGACGCGCAGCCGATGATCATGAAAATGCTGGAATCGGAAAAAATCGGCGTCCGGCTGAACGAGGCGAATATTATGATCCCGCGTAAATCCGTCTCCGCCGCGCTCGGGTGGATTCCAAAAAAGGAATAGCGCCGAATCCCAAAGGGTCTTTTGCGGCTCTATGCAGTGATAAAACAATACGCCCCTTGGGTAAAAACCGGCTTTTTGGCAGATTTCATGCTAAAATATGGAAAATTGCACATAAACGAGTATTAAATGGGAGTCATCATATGGTGAACGTTACCGCCAGCGCGGCTGAACAGATCAAGAAATCACAGATTGTCGCCAAGTGCGAAGGGCTTCCGCTCAGGATCGCCGTGGTCGGCGGCGGCTGCTCCGGTTTCGAATACGGCCTCGGCTTCGACGAAAAGGGGGATGAAGATACGGAATTCACCTGCAACGGCATCCCCGTGATCATCGATCCGAAGACCATCAAAAATATTAAAGGCCTTGAACTGGACTATGTGGACGACCAGCAGGGCGCGTCCTTCGTTTTCCGCAATCCGAACGCCCCCAGCGGCGGACACGGTCATGGCGGCGGTGGAGGCTGCGGCTGCGGCGGCAGCTCCAGCTGCTGATTTTTCCCCGCGGCTCCCGGTGCGCATAAAGCGTCGCCGGGAGATCATCCTGGAACCCAGCGAAATTGCATTTCCCATCGCGGCACGGCTGGATGTTTTTTATCGTGTCCGGCGGCTCATTCCACCTCTTCAGTGACTTTCCTTAAATAGTGGTAAAAAGGGCCAAGCAGGCTGAACCCGCCCTTCAGATCCGCCACCAGTTTCCGGCTAAAAATACTTCCTTCCATTTTCCTGTTGCAGACGAGATAAAGATTCTTTCTCTGGTACCAATCCAATAGTTCCGGGGGAATGGTTTCACTTAACAACCTCTTGTATTTCTCCCCTTCCACGGCAAAGGCATTCTGCTTGGAGTAAAATGCGGTTGCCTTTAAAAAACCTGCCGGGTCATCGTTGATTGCCCACCTTAGCCCGTCCATGGTGCCTTTTTCCGCGCTGTAAAACCCCATGCCGTAACGGTAGGATTCCTCCGATATCTCAAAAAAATACGCGGGCGCGCTAACCCAATTCTTGCGCGGCCTTTTATAGGTAATCCACATCGTGGTCTTATAGGGAGACTTGTCCCGCGAAAATCTTGTATCCCGGTAGATTCTGGATATTGTTTTGTTCACCGCTGGAGTTACCTCCATGTGCGAATCTATGGAGAGCATAAATGGCGCCAAATCCGACGCCAATTCAGTAAGCGGCTTTATAAGGACATCCTGATAGCGCGCCTTGTTTGACTCGAACCAACCCTTGTTGTTGTTTCGCTTAAGGTCATGAAGGAAGCGGCTGGTTTCCCTCGAAAAACCTTGAAAGCCTCCCGTATCGTCCAATTAAGCGCCCGCTCCGCTAACAGGGTACGCTGAAAAATTATCCGCGACCACCCACCATTTACCGTCTTCATTGGAAAGCACGAACATATCGCGCCCGCCCATTTCCACTTCTTGACCACCCATCTCAAACGCCATGTCAAAATAATAAGTGACTATGGCGAACTTTCCGTTTCCATAAATTTGTATGTTTGGCCGCAGTTCCTCCCATCTATGGATTTTCGCGCTCTCGGCAAATGTCTTCCACGACGCCACGCAAACATCTCCACCCTCAAGGCAAAAACGGTCTGTGGGGGTTATAGCCACCATATTCTTGTGAAAATAGCCCTTAAGCGCATCGGGGTTCCCCTCCTTGGTCCAAGTGCGGTTAAGCGATTGGACTACTTCCCATATCTCCTTTTCCTGCTGAGTCATTCCCATGATATGTCCCTCATTTTTCATAAAATATTTCCCGTTTATAACCGGACAATCACTCCACTTATCAACTTGGCATTATTATACTGCGCACTTTATCAATTCGGCATTATTATACTACTCGCTGGATTAATGATTTTTTCCAGCGGCTATCCCCCCGCAAGCGCCTTGAAAAGGTTTTTTGCCTTTAGAATTGATTCGTGATATTCGTCCTCGGCCGTGGAGTCCGCAACAATTCCTCCACCGGCCTGGATGTATCCCGTTTGACCTGTGATGATAATCGTCCGTATCACAATATTCAGGTCCGCGTTTCCATTAAAGCCGAGGTAACCTATACTGCCGGTGTAAACGCCCCTGGCGACCGGCTCCAGTTCGTCTATGATTTCCATCGCCCTTATTTTTGGCGCTCCGGTAATCGATCCCCCGGGGAACGTCGCCCTTAACAGGTCTACCGGGCTTTTGCCTTCCAACAGCTCGCCCGTTATGGTCGCCACAAGATGATGCACGGAGGCGTAGGTCTCCAGTTCCGGGAAAGCCTTGACTTTTACCGTACCCGGCTTGCATACACGCCCGAGGTCATTCCGCAGCAAGTCCACGATCATTGCCAATTCCGCCCGGTTCTTCTGGCAGTTTTTAAGGGTCTCCATATTTTGCGCGTCTTCGCTTGGATCCGCTCCTCTCCCAATGGTGCCCTTAATCGGCCGGGTTTCAACCTCGCCATCCACAACCTTAAAAAACCTTTCCGGCGAAGATGAAGCGACGCAGACGTCCTCAAAATTTAAATAACACGCGAACGGCGCCGGATTTACCCGCATAAGCATTTTGTATATCCACCAGTTGCCTTTGCTTCCAACGCTGAACTTAAACCTTTGCGTCAGGTTGACCTGATATACGTCGCCCGCCAGGATGTACTCTTTCACCCGGTTTATCGCGCGCATGTATTCATCCTTGGTAAAATCGCTTGTAACTTCGCCAGCGGCAGGCCCGTTGTTTTCAGCTGAATGTTGCATGCTGGACTCATATATCCCGGCGGGAATGGCTGCAACCTCATCGAGCAAGCGTTCCACCGCGGACGCCGGAGGCGCGTTTTCTTCAAAAGCGCAATGGGACAATGATATTTTGTTTTTGCCGCCGTCATATATAAACACGGTGTCATAAAAGCAGACATAACATTCCGGAACCGGCGGCTCACCTTTTTTACGCTCCGGCAGTTTTTCTATTTGCCCGCCCAGCTCATACGCAAAATAACCAATGGCGCCGCCGAGGAAGTTCGAAGTTTCTTTGCCGAAGGACGGGTCAATTTTATATTTTGCCAATAATCCGCTTAAAACATCGAAGGGATTACCTGTCTCGTGTTCGGCCTGTCCGCCGCGTCCATAGATGGTGACTTTGTTCCCCTTTGACCTGAAAACAAGAAAGGGGTCAAAGGCTATATAAGAGTATTTTCCATTGATCTCCCCCTGTATCCTGCTGTCGAGGAAAATAAAGTGGGGTCTATCGGAGAAGTACTCCGCAATGTCGTGGAACCCGGGACTGGCGCCAAGGGACATGATTTGCGGTTTTATCATCGGCTTATGCCACCGTGCAACTCATGCTAAAATAATTTTGCAGCATTTCTTTGCCATATTCCGTCATGAAGGATTCCGGATGGAACTGAACGCCCTCTATTGGGCGGCTCTTGTGCCTTATCCCCATAACCACGCCGTCATCGGTCCATGCGGTGATCTCAATATCTTTTGATATCCTGGCCGCATCAGCCACCAGGGAATGGTAACGCGCCACCGATAATCTTTTTGGCAAGCCCCTGTATATGTGTTTTTGGTCATTATTAATAACGGAGACCTTGCCATGAAATACCTTTTTATCCCTGACCGTAATGCCGCCAAAGACCTCATTAATGCACTGGTGGCCGAGACATACGCCTAAAATATTTACCTCCTCCCCAAATCGTTCTATGATTTTTTTGGACATGCCCGCGTCCTTGGGTTCCTTGGGTCCCGGGGAAATCACAATATATTTCGGCTCCATATCCTCAATATCACGAATGGTAATATTATCGTTCCTGAAAACCTTAACCTCCGAGACCATTTCCATAATATATTGGTACAAATTATATGTAAATGAATCATAGTTGTCTATTATAATTGCCAGGTCCCTTCCACTATCCATAGCGTTATTCCTCATGAACGGGCCCGCAGTCTTTTAAGTTCCGAATAAAACCTGCTCGTGGAAGCGTCAACGGCGCCGTGCGGACATAACTCAAGGCAACACAGGCATTGGATGCATTGAGCCTCGTTTATTTGAAGGCGCTTGCCAGCCGCCTGCCCGATTGCTTCCACAGGGCAATTTTTGAAACACAGGAAACAGTCCTTACATTTGTCCGGCTGGATTCGTATCTTGAACCGTGCGATGTTGAATAGTTTTTCCACGACCTTCGAGTTTTTATAGCGCATCGTGCTTGGAATCTTAAAATCCCGGAGATATGCATCCTCCAACCTGCCGATACCGCTTAAATACACATTGCGCGGGTTCATGCTTCCAAGCCCCTTTTCCCTGGCGGAGATGTTTGTTGCAATGTCGTTAGGGTCCACGCCAATAACTCTTGAGCAGATCGAATCCAGCAAAACCCCGTCACTGCTCGCCATTAGCAGGCCCACCTTCCTCTTCACCCCCCCCGTGCCTGGCCCGTTACCCTCAAGCCCTTCAACGGCATCCATTATCGTTACCTCGGGAATCCTCTTGGAATACACATCCGCAATGATCCTTGAAAACTCGCGTACCCCCGGCGCAAAACCATGCAGCCTGAGTTTTGACCGCCCGGGTATGATTCCGTATATGTTTTTAACGGCGCCGGTAAACCCCATCAGGGCGTGCGTCTTGAACTTTGGAATGTTTATGACTAAATCGGCGCTTAAATACTCCCTGGATATGTAGTAATCGGCCGTATTTCCATTAAGCTCAAATGTTTCTTTCCTGAATCCTTTTTTGTCAAGAATGCTTTTCCCGCAACCAAGCCTTTCGACAATTGCATTCATGCCCGCAACTTCCCAAATCCTGCTTATGTGACGTTGATCGAACTTGCCAATGGGGTTGTCTCCTATCGACACGTTGGCTCCGCACTCCATGGCGATCCTGGCGGCCTGCTCAATCACCGTTGGGTGTGTCGTTATCGCCATTTCGGGAGGATGGGCAAGGCAGAGATTGGGCTTAATCAATACTTCCATTCCCGGTTTAATCCACTTTTCCGCGCCACCGATGTATCCAAAAAACTCCAAAAGCAATTTGTAGATGGCATCGCCATCGTATGAATCGCACTTGGCTATGTAAATATCGGAATCCATTAACGCCATCCTGTTCCTTAAATCGTGAGCATCGCCAGCCTGTGAACCTGCTCTTCCGGCAGCCGGCTTATTCTGCGCGGGTTGATTTCCCCCGCGAGGATTTTTTCCCTTACCGGGAGCGGAAGCCTCCAGTCCTTTCCGCGCATCTCCCGTAAAGGCCTTTTCCTGAACCAGAATATCTCCGCGTATTTGATGATTTTTTCATTGAAGGTCATTTGCTCAACCCTATCCGTGATCTCGGATATCGCCCGTCCAATATCCTTCACAAGCTCCTTTATCCGGCCGGCGCTTTCGATTTTTCCGTCCACCTCGATGTAGTATCCGTTAAGGTTGTCCACCAAACTCCCGCCGTCGTGATAAAGGTGATTCAAAGCGTCTATGCTTTGTTTTATGTTCTCGCTATAGAGGCTGACCACCTTTATGGTCTTGCACGGCAAAAGAGCAATGCCCGGCCAGATGTCCGATGGGTGCAGATTCAGATATTCCTTGATGATAATGTTCGATCTTCCGTCTTTGTGGGAATAGGGGCCATGTATCTCTTTTGTGACATCATGCGCCCTGAAAAAAATCGCCTCTGTATATGCCCAAATCATTCCGCAAAATCTGTGTAACAGCCGGGAATCATCGCGGGTGCAGGTCTTGCCATCCAATCTGTCGATAACCGCCGCCAACTGGGCGTCGTTGTAAATTATGTTCCTGCCGTCCTCATTAAACTCAGACCCCTGTTTCAGGACACTGACAAAGGATAGAAGTTCCAACGTGACCGCCTTTTGTTGATCAAGGGGGTATTTGTTCCTCCTCATGCTATAAATGGCCGAGTCTATGATTCTGTATATTCTGGCCGGGTTGTAAAAGCCGCCGGCGATATCCTTCGCCGAACAGCCTTGTGCTTTTAGTGCATTAATATCTTCCAATAATTCCTCGCCGAACTCCTTTAAGAAAAGGTGGAAAACGGAATTGAGCTTTACCGGCCAGTCGTTGTAATCGACGAAGCCCCAGGCAAATGCGAGCGATTTTCTGTAAAGCGTAAGTCTTTCCTCGCCGGTTCTAGGCTTCATATACCGCCCCGTCACTGGCGTCCAGGGTCACGGTGCAAGCCGTCTCAAGCAGCGTAATGGCTCCCTTTGCCTGTGTTATGCAGGGAATGCCCATTTCCATCGCCACGATGCAAAGGTGCGACAGCCTGCCACCTTCCTCGCAAATAAGACCGCCGGCTTTCATGACTCCGATCGCGTAATTCGGATGGCTTCTGGGGACAACCAGAATGTCCCCTTCGTTCACAAGGGCGGACATTTTATGGTCCTTTATTACCCTGACGGTTCCGGTTATCGTTCCGCGGCTGACCGGCAACCCCTCCAGTATCTTTTTTTTAATTTCAGATTTTTTCATAAGAACCGCCGGTCTGCGCGCCAATGTATTCGACTAAATCAGAAAATCGGTCGAATATGTCCAGGGTGATTTCTTCGGTGTTTATGCATACCTTGAATTTGTTTTCGATTGCCACTACGAGCTCCAATATCTGAATGGAATCCAAACAGACGTCGCTCAACAATGAAGTGTCGTCCTTAATGTCCGACGTATCCAGTTGCAACGACATTTGATCTTTGGAGCAGAGTATGTCCAACAGCGCTTTCCTTATTTCTTCCCTATCCATTTCCGCCTCCTTGATTTAGTTTTTCGATTAGATAGTTGCCGATTACAAGGGCATCCAAGTTTGTGCCAAGAAAACACCGCACCGCGTCCTCCGGACTGCACACGATAGGTTCGCCCATAACATTGAACGACGTATTTAAAATAATGGGCAGTCCGGCATGTCTTTCAAAGCTGCATAGTAATTTCCAAAACATCGGATTATCTTCTTCCTTGACGGTCTGGATCCTCGCCGTGCCGTCACAGTGGGTAACAGCGGGTATAAGGTTTTTTTTATCTTCCTTGACCGGCACAACGAAAAGCATATAGGGGGATTCATCCAACCGTTCCATTTCAAAGTACGTTTCTGCGCTTTCCAGCTTTACCGCCGGCGCAAACGGCCTGAACATCTCTCTCTTTTTGATTTTCGCGTTGACAATATCTTTCATACCCGGACTCCTCGGGTCCGCCAGAATGCTCCTGTTCCCCAATGCCCTGGGGCC
This sequence comes from Nitrospinota bacterium, assembly GCA_016217735.1. Taxonomy (NCBI): domain Bacteria; kingdom Pseudomonadati; phylum Nitrospinota; species Nitrospinota bacterium. Next base: position 5,572 of record JACRGQ010000056.1, on the reverse strand, counting down.
GAATTCCATCCGGCCCTGGAACCACCCGATCACCTTTTGCCGCGCCAGGAGTTTTGCGGCTTCGTTTTCCACGCATTCCTTTTTGCAAGAACTGATTGCCCCCCCAAACTTGTTTATGGCCATGGATACTTCGCCATCCGAATATTCAGGCCCCAGGTAAACCGAGGCGACTTTCTTCTTCCCGCCGCCAGGATTCATTTTGTTGTAATAAAAGTATTGTGCCGCGCCCAAACTGCACCCGTCATCACCGCTTGCGGGAAAGACATAAATATTTTCAAACAGGCCTGATTTGACGAGCATTCCGTTCATTGCGCAATTGAGGGCAACGCCCCCTGAAAGGCAGAGGTTTTTGAAACCATGCTTCACTTTCAGATATGCAAGCTTGTGAAGGACGGCTTCCTCCAACGCATGCTGCAATGAAGCGGCGACATCTTTCTCCCTTCGTGTGATTTCACCGTGTGCTTCCCTTGGCTTGCCGAACATTTCCTCGATGACGCTTTTAAAATCCTCCCGTATGAGGGCTGACGTATCGTAGGCGCCGTCATTTCCAATTTTTATAAGGCTCCGGAATTCCTTTTCATAATTCTTTGAATCTCCATATGACGCCAAACCCATCACCTTGTACTCGTCGCTGAGGGGCTTGAAGCCGAGGAACGCGGTGATTAACATGTATAAAATGCCTAGCGACGTGGGTATTTCCGTTTCCTCCATCACATCCAATTTGTTTCCATGCCCGATGGCGAAAACAGAACTGGCCACCTCTCCATACCCGTCCAAAGTGAGAATGCCGCAATCATCAAAGCCTGAAGAGTAAAATGCCGACGCGGCATGCGCATAATGGTGGGGTATGAACTTTACCTTTTCACGTCCCCACTCATGCGCCGTCACCCTTACGAGTTCGCCGTAAACCCGCGCACTGGAGAATTCCTTTTCATAACTGAGCCTGTTGGCTTGTATCACTTTCTCTTTTACGCGTTCCGGCAGGCATCTCGACAATATTTCGATCTTTCTATTGAATACTTCTTCCGACACATCAAGGAAATAGCAGATGTAATCCACGTCACGCATCGAAGCGCCGCCTTGCTTTAAGCAGAACTCCATTGATCTTTTAGGGAGCATATTGCTCCCGGCCGGGGAGACGGAATGCTTCATCCTGTTGAACCTCTCTTCGGCGGCGGATGCGACCGCCGTGCCCCCGCGAATCAAAGAGGCCGCACAATCGTGCCCCAACCCTTTTAGCGGAAAATAATTCATCGGCACATCCTCCGCGTCATTCCCGAAGGAGAGGAAGCTGTCAAAATGCCGGTTGCCGTTCCTGGGCGCTTTCTTTAAAACAAAAAGTTTTTTCCTGTTTTCCTGGCTCTCGCGGCTGGAGCCGGAATACCCCATGACAAGCGCGCTGGACATCCCCTATGCCCTCGCAAGGTGGGCAAGCATCATGGTCTCGTGTTCGGGGAGGAAGAATTTCCTGCTTATATCGTCGGCGAATATGTAATATTCCCTGGGTACTTTTAGCGAGTCCCGCGTCAACTGTAAAAACCCCTTTTCCTCCAGAAGACCGATGGTATCTCCGTACAGGACTGTCATGTCAAAGCCAAACCGGTCTATGAAGCCCTGCCTGCTCATTTCTAGGCTTTTGACCCCGTAAACCATCGCCGACGCTATTTCATCGCGCATCGAAATGAAATATGCCCTTTTGATGGGGAGTCTTTGCGAGCTAACGGCCTGAAGATAATCCTTCATGTTCCATGCGTTCTGATATAGGTGCCGGTTAAAACATGAATGCGAGGACAACCCAAAACCAATCATGTCATCCCCTTCCCAAATCCCCTTGCGGTGTAAATGCTCCTGCCGGCGGCTCTTTGCCAGGTTGAAGCAACTGGTCACGGTATACCGGCCTTCGTCCTGAAGCCTGTCATAGGCGTATTTGATAAGCTCGATCTCCTCGCGGTTCGACATAAGGGGGGTATCGTGAATGTTTTTCCGCGTCTTCTCGAACAGCTTCGTGTTGTAGTAAAGCTCGATCTTGTAAAACGCTATATTTTCCGGCGCAAGTTCAATGAGCTTGTCTATGACCGCGCGCCAATTCCCGCTTGTCTCGCCAATCATCCCGGACATGATGTCTATGTTCCTTACTTCGATGCCCGAGTCTTTCGCCATCCCATAAATCCGGTAAAACTCGTCTAAATTGTTGTATCTGCCGTTAAGCCGCAAGACCGCCTCGTTGAAATTTTGCACGCCGAAGCTTATCCGCCGGACATTAAGGGCTTTTAGAAGATCGAACTTTTCTTTCGTCGCGGTTTCTTTGTCCGGATTGGATTCAACACAAAACTCATAATCATCATTAAAATCAAAGCTTCCCTTGATATGGTGCGTCAAATCCTCCAATTGCGCGCACGAGAGAAGGGTTGGGGTGCCGCCACCGAAATATAGCGACCTCACCTTCTTGCTTTGCACCTCCGCCATTTGGCTATAAATGGATACCTCCCTTTTCAGGGCCGCCAGGTATGCCTTGACGGTCTCATCAGTGAACTCGTCAAAGGACTTGAAATAGCAATACCCGCACTTGTTTTTGCAAAACGGCAGATGCACATAAACGTGCATTCCCTCTTTTTTGAAAATACCGTTTACGGCCTTTGAATTTATCAGGTTGAATGGCGGGTACTGATTTATGAAGTCGTCCCTGTCTAACTTTATTTCCATCGTCCCCACTCCCCTCAGCCGGCCAAATACTTTCTTAATATTTTCCCGGTGGGACTTTTTGGCAACTCATCCACAAACCGGATATTTTGGGGAACCTTGTAGTCCGCCAATCTTTCTTTGCAAAACAAGATTATTTCCATGGGCGCGGGCTTGCCGATTGCGACAACATAGGCCTGCACGGCCTCGCCGCAATGCGGCTCGGCGACCCCCACAACCGCACATTCACTTACGGCATCGTGCAGCATCAATACCTTTTCCACTTCGAAGGGATCCACTTTCAAACCAGCCACGTTTATAAACGCGCTTTTTCTTCCCGTGACATACAAGTTCCCGTCATCGCTTAAATAGCCGATGTCATTCGTGTGATACCACCCGTTGCTAAACGCCTTATGGCCCGGCTCATCGTGGTCAAGGTAGCCTTTTGCCGCCCCTTCGCTTTTCACCTTGATTTCGCCCGCCGTGCCGCGCTTAACTTCGTTTCCTTCTTCATCCACGACCTCAATGACCCTCCCCTCAACTGGTTGGCCGGCGGAGTTGACGTCGCTAAAACCGTCTTTGTATAGATTGACGGATATGACCCCGGTTTCAGTCGAGCCGTAAAGCTGGTTTATCCTGCGGCCAAATCTTGCCTCATAGTTATTGGCGGTCTCTTCGGATATTTTGGCCCCCGCGGAGAAGCAGTATCTTAGTGAAGAAAAATCAGGCGCCCGGTTCAAATAGGTTAGGCATAGAAGCTGGTACATGAACGGCACCCCTATAAAAATAGTGGCCTTGGTTTTCTCGACAAGGGTTATAAAGTCATTGGGGATGAACTTATCCATCAACACAAGCTTGGCGCCTGAGTGGAAACTGGATAAAAAACCGTCGATCAAGCCATACGAATGGAAAAGCGGGGCCGGACAAATGACCACATCGTTCCCGCCCAGGGATATCGTCCTTGAAAAGTTCATAACTTCATCGGCCACATTCCCATAGGTCTTCGGCACAATCTTGGATTTTCCGTTTACCCCGGAAGTAAATTTCAAAACAAATTCCTTGTCGAGCCAGTTGTCACCGGCGGCGCTGGCGCCATCTTCCCCGGGGTTGTTCATCCGCCATATTTGCAGGCCGCCCCAGGAAAAACCGTCTTCCGCGTGTACAAGCACTTTTTCAAGCGGCAATGATTGGACGGCATTTGCGTGTTTTTCGTCCGATATCAGAAATCGCACATGCGTCCTTTCAAAGTAATCTTGCAACTCGCGGGGCTTGAAATATGTGCTGAAAAGAACAGCGCTTGATTTGTTTTTCGACAGCGCCAGAAGAGAGGTTACAAACTCCGGCCCGTTGCCCAAGAACATGCCAGCCCGTACCCCTTCGTCAATTCCCAGGGTTCTGAGAATATGCGCGAGTTTAAAGGTTCTTTTCTCGATTTCTTCAAAGCTTATTGAATCGCGGCCGGACAAAACCGCGAACCCCCTGGAGCCGTTTTCGCGGAATTCATAAAAATCACTTTTGGCCGTCATGACTTCGCCTTGTGCCATCAGATACCCGTACTTGGCGGTGTACGCCCCGCCAATTGAGGAAACCGCATCACCCGCATCCTTCACACCCCCGCAGATCAAACCTTTAGGTTTGCTTTTTTTTACTATTTATATAGTATATGGTATCCTGAATAGCGTCAATTGTTTTTTACGGGCGGTATTTTTTGTGGGCGGCCAAGCGCACCGCCAAAGCATACCGTGTCTCTATATGACATGAGCTTGAAACAACGTTCCCGAACAAACATATTTCCGCCGAAAGCCTGAGATCAAAATGAGCAACGATGTAATTCCCCTTAATATGCTTAATCCAAGCATAGCCACTGCGGGCGGCAAGGGGGCGTCTTTGGGAATATTGACGCATGAAAATATTCCGGTGCCTGATGGTTTTGTAATTCTATCGACGGCATATAACCGCTTTTTGGAATCAACCGGGATCAAGGAAAAGCTGCTGAAATTGCTGGCGGGCATTGACATTAAGAACCCGCAACGGGTGGAAGCGGTTTCGGGCGAGGTATCGGGCCTTATTATCAACGCCGAACTGCCCGCCGATTTGTCAACGGACATCCTTATGGCCCTCACCCGATTGGAAACCGCACTGGTGGCCGTCAGAAGTTCGGCAATCGCCGAAGATTCATCGCGGGCTTCCTGGGCCGGAGAATTTGAAAGCTACATAAATACCCCGGAGAGAATGCTGCTGAAAAACATAAAAAAGTGCTGGGCTTCGTTGTTTAATCCGCGCGCCATCCACTATTCCCTCCATAACGGATTTCCTTTGTGCGGCCCATCGATAGCCGTGGTCGTTCAAAAGATGATCCAACCTGACATTGCCGGGGTCTGCTTTACGGCCAATCCCATCACCAAAAACCGCGGACAGATGTTGATTGACGCCGGGTATGGCTTGGGGAAAGCGGTTGTCGAAGGATTGATAACCCCGGATTCATATACGGCCGACAAAAAAGAATGGAGAATAGTGGATAAACAAATAAGCCATCAGGCTTCGATGTTGATAAACGGCGCGAAGGGCGGAACCAGGGAAAAACAAGTTCCAAAAAGCCGGCGGGACAAACAAAAACTGACAGACCATCAAATAGCCGGCCTTTTAAAACTTTGTTTAAAAATTGAAGATGTTTTCGGGACACCGCAAGACATAGAGTGGGCTTGCGAAAATCAGGCATTCAGCATTCTGCAATCAAGACCTATTGTCAGCATGGTTACTAAGGAAGTCGTTAGTAAGGCGACATGATTATGCGGCATAACGTACATTCGGCTCGTCAAAGAACGAGCGTACCTTTTTCTGGTTGCGCTGTAGCGATTTCAAATGACCATGAGCCTTCTTCCTCAGATCGTCC
>JACRGQ010000055.1 GCA_016217735.1 Nitrospinota bacterium | reverse complement strand
TTCCAAGGGGGGAAACCCCACCTCTTTCCTCCCCTTGGAAAGGGGAGGATGAAAGGAGGGGTATTTCCCTGCTTTTGGTTCAACTTCCGGAGGCGGAATGAATCCCGCTTATATCTATACCGCTTATTTTTTCGCCATCGGCGCGGCCGTCGGCTCGTTCCTCAACGTCGTCATATACCGTCTGCCGCGCGGCGAATCGGTGGTCAGCCCCGGCTCGCACTGCTACGCCTGCAACCAGCCGATACGGTGGTATCACAACATCCCGGTTATCAGCTACCTCCTGTTGCGGGGCAAATGCGCCTCCTGCGGCGCGCCGTTTTCGCCGCGCTACATGTTTGTGGAGCTGCTCACCGGCATCCTCTTTGCCGCCTGCCTGCTCCGCTTCGGGCTGAACGCCCCCGCATTCGTCTACATGGCGCTTTGCGCCGCGCTGGTGGCGGTTTTTTTCATCGACCTCGACCACTTTCTCATTCCCGATGTCATAACGCTCCCCGGCATGGCCGCGGGGCTGGTCTGCGCCGTGTTCGTCCTGCCGCTTTCGATGACGGACGCCGCGCTCGGTTTCGCGGCCGGATTCGGGATTTTCTTTCTGCTGGCCGCGGCGGTGCCCGGCGGGATGGGCGGCGGCGACATCAAGTTGATGGGAATGCTCGGCCTGTTTCTCGGCCTCAAGGCGGTGCTGATCACCATCTTCCTCGGTTCGTTCCTCGGCGCGGTGATCGGCCTTATTGGAAAACTTTTTTTCGGCAGGGGGAGCAAGATACCGTTCGGCCCCTACCTCGTCGCCGGCGCGCTGGCGGCGCTCTTCTTCGAGCGCGGGATTATCGGCATCTACCTCCGCATCGTCATGCCCGGCTGAACCACGCCGCCGCCCCGCGCGTTGTGCGGGCCATTCAAGTATTCGCCGGGCTGTTCCGAATAGTAAGCAAAGTGTCAACCAAATCTGGTAACCTGAAATGCCGATGAAACCAGCCATTTTCGAGGTCTTTTTCCGCGACGGGTCATATGCCCTCGATTTCGGCTTTACCGCGCGCCACATGGAAATTATCGGCGCGGCGATGGAGCGGGCCGGTTTTCCGTACGTCGAGATAGGCCACGGCTACGGCCTCGGCGCGGCGCGCGCCGGGTATCCCGCCGCCGCCCAGACCGACGGAGAATACCTGAAAGCCGCCTCGAGTGTTTTTCACGGCACCGCGTTCGGCGTCTTCTTCATCCCCGGCATCGGCACGCTTGACGATATCCGCATGGCGCTCGATCACGGCATCCGCTTCATCAGCATCGGCCAAAACATCACCGCCATCGAAGACGCGGAGGATGCGGTGCGCTTCGCCAGGCAGCGGGGGCTGCATATAACCGTCTGCATGATGAAAGCCCACCTGCCGGACGATGCCGCCTTCGCCGAAAAGGCAAGGCGCGTCAGCGGCTGGGGGCCGGACTGCCTCTGCATCATGGACAGCGCCGGCTGCCTCACGCCCGATGCGGTGCGGCGGAAGGTGGAGCAGATACGCGCGGCGGGCGGGAACGCCGGATTCCACGGCCACAACAACCTGCAGCTCGCCACCGCCAACGCGCTGGCGGCGGCCGATGCCGGCGCCGTGCGGCTGGACGCATCGCTGGGCGGCTTGGGACGCAGCGCGGGAAACGCGCACACCGAGATACTATCCGCGCTGTTCGAGCGGCTGCAACGCCCGCTCCCCCCCGCGCTGGCGCAAATCGAGCCGGTGCTGGGCGCCGTGGCGGCGGCGGGGATCGGCTTGCCGCTGGCGGTGCCGCTGACCGACATCCTGCTGGGGCTGTACGGGCTGCACAGCTCCATCGCCCCGGCGCTCGACGAAGAGGCCGCGCGCCACGGCGTGGCCAAAGCCGGGCTGTATGAAGCGGTGGCGCGGAAAAATCCCGTCAATCCCACCCGCGCCGAGATAGCCGCCACGGCGGCGGCGCTGCGTTAACCCGCTTCACCATCAAGGGATTTTAAACCACGAATAACACGAATGGCGCGAAATGGCGGGGCGAAAGACGGAAATAAAATTATGTTCCGGTTATTCGTTCCCTTCGTGGTTCACTGATTTGTCATCCTGAGCCGCGGGCGAAGGATCTCTTTCCGGAAAGGGATTCTTCGTTGCACTCAGAATGACAAACTAACCCACCCGCGCCGAGATAGCCGCCACGGCGGCGGCGCTACGTCAACCGCCGCGCCGGAACGAGCTGATTAGAAGTTGCGGAGCGCTTCCGCTTCGCTTTTGAATACGCCGATTTTTTCTTTGAGCCGCGTAAAGGTGAAGAGTTCGTCGAGGTCCTGCGCCAGGCCGGTCACCTTCATGGTGCCGCCGCGCTCCCCCACTTTTTTCGCGGCCAGCACCAGGCGGCCCAGTCCCGAGCTGTTGACGAAGCCGACTTCCTGGAAATTCAGCAGGAGCTTCAGGTTGTTCCGGCCGAGTTCGGTTTCGATGGCGGTGGAGAACTCTTCCATATCGCCGGGGGTTTTGATATTCCCCAAAAGGTCGAGTATTGTCACCCCGTTTTCGGTGCGTGCGGAAATTTTCATGGACGCTTCCTCCTTGGTTCCAGACTCTGCGGTTATTTTACGCTATTTTGCCTTCATATTGGTAGTCCATCACCAGCAGGGCGACATCGTCGCCCAGCGGCTCATCGCCGGTGTGGTTTTTCATCGCCGCAAGCGCCGCTTCGGTAATCCGGACCGCGTCAAGTCCGCGGTTTTCCTCCAGCACGCGTATCAGCCGCGCGCTCCCGAAGAGTTCCGCGTTTTTGTTGGCCGCCTCCACGATGCCGTCGGTGTACGCGAACAGGCGGTCGCCCGGCTGGAACATGAACACCGAATCGCCGAACCGGTCGAAATCGAATATTCCCACGAGGCCGCCGTTGGATTCGAGCAATCGGGCCGCGCCGGTGTGCCGGTTCACCACGACCGGCGGCGGATGCCCCGCCAGCGAATAGGTCATCCCGCCGGTGCGCGTATTAATCACCGCATAAAACAGCGTGCAGAACGAATCGTCCGGCGTGAGCCTGGATAATGTTTTGCTCACCTGCTGCACCACATAGCCGGGAGAGCCGATCTCCTTGCCGATCGTGGAAAGCAAAGACTTCACGATGGCGACGATGAGCGCGGCGGAGCTGCCGTGTCCGGAGGCGTCGGCGATGAACACCCCCACGTGGCCGTTCGGCATTTCAAACACGTCGTAGTAGTCCCCGCCGAGGTGCAGGCAGGGAAGGTAGGCGGCGTGGAATGCGGTGTTGGGATTCTCCGGGAATTTTTCGGGCAGCAGCTTTTGCTGGATGCGGCGGGCCACCATGAGGTCGGCCTCGATGAAATCGTTTTTTTCCTGCAGTTCCTTCGTCCGCTCCCGCACCGTCGTTTCCAGGCGCTCTTTTTCCCGCTCTTCCGCACGGCGGTAGCGTTCCACCGAAGCGATGAAGTGGTTGAAGGCCGCGGAGAGGTCGTCCAGTTCGTCGCCGGAGCCTATCGCTATGCGGGTGTTGAAGTGGCTGTGCGTAACGATCTCGTTCACCCGCCGGATGATGCCGGTGATGCGGTTGGCCACCATCGTGTTGAAAAAGACGAGGGCGCCGAACGAGGTGATGAGTATCACGATGAAGGCGATGACCGACAGCAGCAGCATGTCGTTGATGAGGCGCCGGTCCTCCTTTGTCATGGCGAAGGTGGAAAGCAACACGCCCCGGATGTGGTTATCGGCGCCGTGGCAGCCGTGGCACGACTCCTCGTTGATGATCGGAAACATCATCTCGACCGTTTTTCCGTCATCGGCGTCGCGGGTGTAAACCTCTTTCCCGCCGGTTGCGATCACTGTGGCGAAGCGGGGGTCATCCGGCGGCACCGCTTGGCGGGCGGGCCTTAACCGCCGGGTGAACCGCTTTTCACCCAGCATTCCGTTCACTTTGTCCATCGTTTCGCCGTCGGTGAACGCCTCGGCGCCGTTGACGCGGACGATCTCGATCTTCTTGACGTTCTGGATGTCCTTGTAGCTGCTCATCAGCTCGCTCATCATTTCCCCGTGGCCCGCGAGCATGACCGGGGTGAGGGTCCGCATCACGAAATCCTCGACGAGACGGACTTTTTCGTTTTGGAATTCCGTCTGCATGCTCCGTGCGGTTTTCATAAGCACCGCCACCAGCGTGGCCATGCCGAGGAGCGAAAGCGCCAGGATGAAAAGCGCGGCTTTTCCCTTGAGCGTCTTGAAAAAGGGGTGCGGTTTCATCCGGCGGCGGAGTCGTTTTTGGTGGCGCAGATGGCGCGGCGGCCGCCGTTTTCGAAATGGAGCTCATCCATGTAAAAGCGCACCATCATGATGCCGCGCCCCTCTTCCGCCAGCAGACTTTCCTCGTTAAACTCCTGCGGCAGCGCCGCATGGTCGAACCCCGCCCCCTGGTCTTCGACGGTCATGGTGAAACGGTCATGCCCCACCCGGGCTTCCACGGCGATCTTTTTCGCGGGATCCATTTTATTGCCGTGCTTGATGGCGTTGACCACCAGTTCGTCAACGGCCAGCGGAATGGCGAAGTTGATCTTTTTGCCGGAATATCCCATATCTTCACAGGCCCGCATGATCTGGTAGCTGATGGCGGGCACCAGGGTGAAATCGCTCGGAATGCGGTAGGTGAGCGTCGTGACGGCATAGGGAAAAACCAGCCGCTTTTCGGCGGTGACCCGGGGAAGCCGCAGCGCCTTTTCGGTAACGCCCAGGATCGTGGATTTGTTAAACGGCTTTGTGAGAAAGTAAAACGCGCCGCGGTTGAGCGCCTCTTTCGCCACGTGAAAATCGCCGTGCGCCGTCAGCACGATCACCGGCAGCGCGGGGTAAAGCTCCTTGATTTTTTCCAGCAAATCAAGGCCGCTCATCCCCGGCATCAGTATGTCGGTAATGACCAGGTCGACCTGGTGGGTGCGCAAGAGGTGGAGCGCCTCCTCGCCGGACAATGCGGCAAGATGCCCGATCTTTGCCTGCGAAAGAATGCGCCCGATGATCTCCGTGACGTGCGGCTCATCGTCAACAAGCAAAACTTTGACTATCTGGTCTTCGAGCATTTCCCATCCCCTCCGGCTCTCAGTTTAGCAAAAAAACGCCTGGATTTCCGGTTAGTCGATGGACTTTATGAACTTGTCCATCTGCCGGGCCTCGTCTTCCGGCGGCACGGCCGCTTCGGGCCGGTTTTTCTTCACCACCGGTTCAACCTGTTTTACGCGGGGCGGCGGAGCCGGCACGGGGGGGGGCTTTTTGGGCGAGGCCGGTTGTGGCGGCGAAACGGCGGGCTGTTGCAATGCGGTTTTGGGGGACGATGGCGGCGCTTGCGCCGGGGCCATCCGCGGCGCGTCCAAGGGGGGGAGTTTCGGGAGCTTTTCCGCCGGCATTTCGGGGATCGCCGGTATCGGGGGGAGGCCCTCCTTCAGTTCTTTCAAGTCCGGTATCTTCCCCTTCAATTCGTTAATGTCGTTTTTCAGCTCGCCGGATGGCCGCACATCCAATCCCAGCGGGCCGTTCGGGTGCGCCAAATACCGCGTCCAGCGCATCAGCCAGGAATTGGCGAGCAGGGTTTCATAGGCCGGCGGCCAATAACCGAGGGCCATCAGAAATACCGCCAGCATGACGAACCCCTTGATCAATCCCATCAATGCGCCGCCGGGGGCGTCCACCGCGCGGGGCATCTTGAAGCCGAGTTTTTCCCGGACGACATATTCCAAAAGCCGCGCCAGGAGGTACACGCCGGCGAACAGGATCAAAAATCCCGCAAGGTCGGCCAAGGGGGCAAAGGTGATAAACCCTTTCAGGAGGCGGGCGGCCCGCCGATAGAAGAACAGGGCGGCCAGGTAGCCGCCGGCCCAGGCGGCGGTGAAAAAAAACTCCTTTACCAGTCCGCGTATCCAGCCGAAGCCGGCGAAAACCAGCAGCAGAACGCCGGCAACCAAATCAAACCAGTAAATGGACATTGGCTGTATTGTGGTGAACCCATGGGCTATAATCAAGCGGAAAAAAACAATCCGTGCCTGTTATCCCGCTTTTATTCATGATAAAGCTGGGCGCAAGTTGTCATCCTGAGCCGCAGGCGAAGGATCTCTTTCCGGAAAGGGATTTTTCGTTGCACTCAGAATGACAAAAATAGATACGTCGGACAAGAAAAATACGGGCCAACGCGAAAGATTTCAAAAAATCGGCGCTGGCGTGGTTTGGTTTTTGGCGATTGCGGGGGACGTCCATCTGCATGAATATTCTCGACCGGTATGTATACGGCCTCTTCTTCCGTTATTTTTTCGGGGGGATGGCGGTGCTGACCACGCTTTTCAGCATGATCGTTTTTTTTGAAGTGGTGGGGGATTTCGTCGGCGCCGGTTCGCCCCTGGGGCTTATGGCCGCCTACTTTTTCTACAAAATCCCCGAAGCGGTGTATTACATGGCGCCCATGGCGGTGCTGATAGCCTCCATTCTCGCCCTTTCCGTCATGACCGGGCAGAAAGAAACGATGGTGCTGATGTCGTGCGGCGTTTCCCCGTTCCGCATCACCCGCCCCATCGTGGCGGCCGCGCTGTTGATCGCCGCGGCGGCATTCATGGTGGGGGAATACGTGCTTCCCGCCGCCTGGGCCAACGCCGAGGATATCTGGCGCCACAAGGTAAAACAGTACCGCGACATAAGCTCCGTGAAACAAAACAGGATATGGATAAAATCGGATTCCGGGGAAATATGGAACATCGGCTTTCTCGACCTCGCGCGCGGAACTTTGTACGATGTAACCGTGATAGGCCTCGCTCCCGGCAACGAGGGCTTCGCCACGATCATCCAAGCCCGCACGGGGCGCCAGGGGACCGGCGGCTGGATACTTGCCGGTGTGCGCGAACGCCGCTTCACCCCCGAAGGGGAAGCCGGGGACGAAACGTTTGCGGAAAAGGCGTACCCCTTCGCGCTCAGCACCGGCGAGCTGGAGCACGCCGAGAAAAGGCCGGAGGAGATGAGCCTGCGGGAAATCGCCGCGTATGTCGGCCAAATCGAAAAAGCGGGCTACAAAAACCCGCGCTATACGGTGGATATGTACGCTAAAGTCACCTTCCCGCTCATCAGCGTGGTGATGGCGGTGCTGGCCATCCCCTTCGGCCTCAAATCCCGGCGGACGGGCGGCGCGTTCGCCGCCGTGACGCTGGCGGTCACGCTGGGGTTCATGTTCTGGTTTTTCTACTCCATGGGGATTTCGCTGGGACATGCCGGCAAGCTTCCGCCGCCGCTGGCCGCCGGGGGGCCGCATCTCCTGTTTCTGCTCGCCGCCGCCTACATCCTTCTTTCCGGTTACCACACGCGGGATGGGCTGTTCCGCTAACCCGGCCGGTTCCATTGCCGGGGCGGATGAAGGAGGCTATTCCGTATTTTATGTCATGGCGCGCCAAATGGTGGTATGATTACCCATTATTTGTATGCTTGCTGAGAGGGAACCGCATTATTTCCGCCGTGAATACGCCGCCCGCCATACCCTGCACACGCCGGGCGGGATCGGGAGCTTCGTTCGGAAGCCCCTTTCCACTCCACAAGCCAAACAGCGCCGCATGTGTAATGATTGGGGCGGCGCGCCAAGCAACATTTTTACTTGAACGGAAAACATGAGATTTGAATCACTGAACCTGGACCAGAAACTGATCGACGCGGTACACGCCATGGGATACGAAAAATGCACGCCCGTGCAGGAGCAGGCGCTCCCCGAGTGCCTCACCGGCCAGGACGTCATGGCGCAGGCCCAAACCGGCACCGGCAAGACCGCCGTCTTCCTGCTCACCATCCTGCAGCGGATGATCGCCGATAACGACCCGGGGGGCAGCCTGCGCGCCCTCATCGTCGTTCCCACCCGCGAACTGGCCGTGCAGGTGGAAGAACAGGCCGTCCTCCTTTGCAAATTCCTCCATTACCGCTCCATCTCCATCTACGGCGGCGTGGGCTACGACGAACAGGAGCGGGCGCTGGCCGCCGGCGCCGAAATCGTGGTCGGCACCCCCGGCCGCATGATAGATTTCATCAAAAGCGGCAAGCTGAAATTGGGCACCCTCTCCTTCTTCGTCATAGATGAAGCCGACCGGATGTTCGACATGGGGTTCACCGAAGACGTGAAATACATCCTCAGCCGCGCGCCGGAAAAAGAAAAGCGCCAGACCATCATGGTCTCCGCCACGCTCGACGACCGGGTGCGCCACGTCGCCTACCAGTACATGCGCGAAGCGGTTGAAGTGGAGATCGAGCCGGATCAGATCACGGTGGAAAAAGTGGAGCAGCACCTGTTCCACGTCTCGCTGGAGGAAAAAATCCCGCTGCTGCTCACGCTGCTGCGGCGCGAGAACATGGAACGGGCCATCATATTCTGCAATATGAAGCGGACCGTCGAGGATGTCGGCTACAAGCTGGCGGGAAACGGCATCAAGGCCGAGGTGCTCACCGGCGACGTCGACCAGAAAAAGCGGCTGAAGATCATCGAGCGGATGAAGAGCGGCGAGGTGCATGTCCTCGTCGCCACCGACGTGGCGGCCCGCGGCCTGCACATCGACAATATCTCCCATGTGATCAATTTCGACATTCCGGCCGACGCCCCCAACTATGTGCATCGCATCGGCCGCACCGCGCGCGCCGGCGCCACCGGGGTGGCCCATACCATCGCCTGCGAACGGCACGTTGAAAATCTTCCGGCCATCGAACGCTACATAGACATGAAAATCGATGTGGCCCCGATGGACTTTGAATTGGCCGAAGACGTGTCGGGCAACCGGCCCCGCGGACGCCGCCCCGATACGCGCGGCGGACGCCCCGGCGGCGGACGGGGCGATGGGCGCGGCGGACGCGACAGGCGTCCCGGCGGCGGTGGATTTGGCGGCGGCGGGCGCGGCGAAGGACGCGGCGAGCGCAGACCCCCGCACCCGCGCGATGCCAGGGGCGGGCCGAGACCGGAAACGCGCGGGCCGGCCCCCAAACCGAAAAAAGAAATGTCCGAAGAGCAACGGATGGAGCTTTACCGGCGTAAATACGGCGATTCCTTCGGCGGTAAGGCATCCGAACCGGGAACCGCCATGGAGCATGGTTCCCGCCACACCGGCGAACGCAAACATGGCGATCAGCCACGTCAAGGCGGCGAGCGCAAACCGGGCGACCGTCCCAGGGGCCGGCGCAGCCGCGGCAAAGGGCCGCGTCACGAAAAACCGCAAGGTCAGGAACGCGGACAAAAACAGGGTCACGCCGGGCACAAGCCGGGCGGCAAACCGGCCCATAAGCCGGCGCACAAGCCGGCCGAGCAAGGAAAGAAAAAGGGAATCATCAGCAAAATATTCGGTATCTTCAAGAAAAAGAAGAAATAGGGGGATACCCCCTTTTATCGGGCAGGTGCGGCCACTTTTGCCGCACCTGGCGGCAGAGTGCCGCACCTGCCGCCGCCAACAATGCGGATAGCGGATCCAGGATGTGGCCTATGGGCTATTTCCGCCGTGGCTCCTTAATCCGCGATACCAAGTTGCTTTACGCATTGCCTCACATCAGCGGGAGGGCGGCGGCGCCGATGACGCCCACTTCCGCCGCCAGCGGCGAGACCGCAAGCACGACATCCTTCCCCGCCGTGCCGAAGGAATGTTCCCGCACCCGCCGGAACGCCGGGGCAAAATAAGCATCCGGGGCGTTGGACAGCGAGCCGGTGAAGAAGATGGCTTGCGGCCCGAAGAGGTTGACGAGGTTGACGAGGCCGTTGCCCAAATATTCCCCCGCGCCGCGCAATACCGCGCCGGCCGCCTGATCGCCGTAAGCCGCAAGTCCGCAGATGTCCTTGGCGCTTTTTTCGATGCCGGTTTTTTCCTTGAACGCGCGGGCGATCGCCGTGCCCGAGGCCAGCGCCTCCAGGCATCCACGGTTGCCGCAGCCGCAGAGCGGCCCCTCCGGCGCGATCACCATATGCCCCGCCTCGCCGCCGGAGCCGGTGTGGCCGCGCACCGGTTTTCCGTTGGCGAAAATCCCGCTCCCGATGCCGGTGCCGAGCGTGATGACGATAAAATCGTCCATCCCCTTCGCCATGCCGAACACCCGCTCCCCGATGGCCGCCGCGTTGGCGTCGTTTTCCACAAACACCGGGATGCCGAACTCCCGCGCCAACTCGTCCCCCAGCGGATATTCCGTCTTGAACGGCAAATTCGGGCTGAAGACCACGCTCGCGCCCGAAAGGCCGACCTGTCCGGCCACGGCAACGCCGATGCCGGCCGGCGCGGAAAGTTCCGGTTTTTCCACAAACCCGCGCACTGTTTCTTTCAGCACCGCCATGATTTCGTCCCGTGTGCGGGGGGTGTCGATCCGCGCGCGCTGAATAACGTCGTCCGGGGCGTACATATCAATGAACGATATGCCGGTGCCGCCCAGATCGACGCCGATGGTCCTTCCCGTTTTTTCCATACGATACTGTCCGGATTTTAACCCATCGCGCCGGAAAAAGCCCATGTCCCGGATATTCGTATGATTCGGCCATGCGGATACTTTTCGCCGACCCCTCCCGCGCGGCGTTCCAAATCCGATAATATAGGGATATGAAATTTGATGTGGCGGTGCTGGGGGCCGGCCCGGCCGGTTTGGGGGCCGGATGCCGGCTGGCGGAACAGGAGCGCGCCTCGTGGATGATCTTCGAGGCATCGGGGCGCGTGGGCGGTCTCGCCTCCAGCCGCGTGGACGCCAAGGGGTTTACCTGGGATATCGGCGGGCACGTCATTTTTTCTTCCAACCCGGTTTTCAACGGCGTGGTGGAACGCGCGCTGGGGCCGGACGCGCTGACGCACACCCGCGAAAGCTATATCCGGACGGCGGGGCGCTTCGTCCCCTTTCCGCTGCAAAACAACATCCACCGCCTTCCCCCCCGCGCCATGCGCGAGTGCCTCGATGGCCTTGCGGCCGTGGAACAACGCGGCGATGCCCCGCGGCCCGCGCATTTCGGCGGCTGGATACCGTGGCGGCTCGGCGAAGGGATTTCCCGGCATTTCATGACGCCGTACAATAAAAAGCTCTGGGCCCATCCGCTGGAAGAGATGGGCTGCTACTGGATAGACGGGCGGGTTGCGACCCCTTCTCCGGCGGATATCCGGCGGGCGATACTCAACAAAAACGATAACCACGCATGGGGGCCGAACGCCACGTTCCGCTTTCCCCGGCGTGGCGGCACCGGCGGGCTGTTTAACAACATCGCATCCGGCTTTGCGCCGCATATCGCGTTGCGCCACGAAGCGGTGCGGGTGGACGCAAAAAAGAAAACCATTATCTTTAAAAACGGCAAAAAAATTTCGTATGGCGCGCTGATCACCACCGCGCCGCTGGATCACTTTGTAAAAAAAATGCTTGCCGCACCCGGGCCGGATATTTTGCATGCCGCATCCGGCTTAAAGCGCAACAGCGGCCTCGTGGTGGGCATCGGCATCAACCGCTTTATAAAAAACAGCCGCTGCTGGGTCTACTTCCCCGATCCGGCGGTGCCGTTCTACCGCGTCACCTATTTCTCCAACTACTCGCCGCTCAACGTGCCGCGCCCCGGCGCGCAGACATCCTTCATGTGCGAAATATCATCAGGCCCCACGCAAAAACGCAATCCGGCCGCCATCGTGAAAGAAACGGTGGACGGGCTGGTGAAAAGCGGCCTGATCCGTCCGGACGACCGCCGCCGCATCGCCAGCGCGTGGATGATGAAAGTCCCGTATCTCTATCCCATCCCGACGCTTGCACGCGATGCGTCCCTCGCCCCCATCGAAGAGCGTTTGCGCGGGCACGGTATCCGCTCGGTGGGCCGGTTCGGCGGCTGGCGGTACGAAACGGGAAATATGGATCACAGCTTCATGGCCGGCCACGAAGCGGCCGCCGCTTTTTTATAATTGGGTTCTTCAGATTCAAAAAATTCTTCCGATAATAGGGTGTATGAATTTGGGCTTCGCCATTGGCATTTTTAGATACAGATTGGAGTTGACGGTACCGGCTATGACATTGATAAGAAATGACTTTATCCGTGGCATGCCGATTGCTTTAACTGTGCGGCAAACGGAGACGTTTGCCGGTTTCTTCTCCCCGGTTGGGAGCGGGTGCATAAAGTAACAGTTTCAAGCGAGGTTAATGATGCGTTTTTTATTCCTGACATCTCCCGTGGCCAAGGCATTGCCCGAATTGTTGGGGCGGCTGCGGCGGGCCGGAGCCGTAAAAGTTCTTAACTTCACTGTTCAACCCGGCATGGAAGGGGTTGGAATGTTGGAAGCCGCTTCGCGGTTTGACGCGGAACATTTTGCCCGGACGTTCGGGCGGGAATCCGGCTCCGCCATCCGGCTGTTGCCGCTGTAACCGCTCGGGCAGGCGCTGGGGTACAATAGGCGCCGATGAAAAACCCGGGCATTTCGTTCTGCGTCATCACCGGCGGGCACCGGCCCGACATGATGGAAGCGCTGATACAAAGCGTCATCGCCCAAAAGATTCCCGCCTATGAAATCCTCGTCTGCGGCAAATACAAAAACGACCCGCGCGTGAATTATGTCGAAACGAAAGAATGGGCCGAAACCGCCGCCGTCTGCAAAATGCGCAATTTCAACGCGGCCCGCGCCCGGTACGATACCGTCATCATCCTCGACGACGATGTAACCTTCGCCCCCGATTGGTGGAAAAACATGAAGCGCCACGCCGATTTCGATCTGGCGGGATGCCGCGGCCTCGACCCGCTGGGCAACCGCTGGTGGGACTATCAGAAAATCGAGCGGGGAAACCCCCTTGCCTCGCCGGAACTGCTTGATTACGGCGCGGAGCACCCCGGAAGCTATATCAGCGGCTATTTCATGATGATGCGCCGGGAAGTCTGGGAGGCGGTGAAGTTCGACGAGACGCGGCGCAACTATCAGCACGACGACATCGATTTCTGCCACCGCGCGAAAGACGCGGGCTTCACCCTCAAGGTTTTTCCCGATGCGGTGGTCACGCACCACGTCGATCCGCGGGGCCGCGCCGAGAATGACCGCGCCCGGGCCGAGTTCATCGAAAAAAACGCCGCCGCCGCCACGGCGGAAGGGGAGGCGCGCAAACTCCTTCTGCTCAAGGACTACGCGGCGGCCGCCCAAAAATACCGCGCGTTGGCCGCGCTGCATGGGCGGTTCGACGATCTCTACAACCTCGCCTTCTGCGAAGAGCATCTGGGCAACGCCGACGCCGCGCTGGAATGGTACCGCAAGGCCGCCGCGGCCAACGCGCCGTCCCCCGCCCGCCTCGCCGCCGCGTGGTTTCACATCGGATATATCCTGCGCGGCGGGGGAAAAGGCGAGGCCGCCGAGACCGCCCTGCGCAAAACGATCGAGCTTCAGCCCGATCATAAAAAGGCGGCCCTGCTGCTTGATACGCTCCCGGCGGGAAAAAGCGGACGATGAAAATCGTATTGGCAAATTCGGTGGGACTGGGGGAAAACGGCGAGCGTTACGTCCACTTCCCCTCCCGCTGGACCGCCGTTGAAAGCCCCTCGTGGTACGACCACAACAAAGGGTGGATGACCTTTTACCCCTTCATGCTCGCCTACTGCTCGGCGCTGCTGAAGCGGGATACCCCGCACGCGGTCAAGTTTTTGGACGGCAACCTCAACAACTGGAACCACGCCGCCTATCTGCAAAAAATCATCGCTGAAAAGCCGGATTGGCTGGTGATGGAGACCAGCACGCTCGCCTTTGCGATGGATATGAAGCTGGTTGCCGCCGCAAAAGCCGCCACCGGCTGCAAAGTTGTTTTCACCGGGCAGCACCCCTCCGCCTTCCCGCGGGAAACGCTCAAGGCGGGGGCCGACCACGTTTGCGCCGGCGAATATGAAATGACGTTAAAAGACCTGTTTAGCGGCGTGCCGCCAGCGGATATTTTGGGGCTCTACCCCAATCCGCCCCGGCCGCTCACCGACCCGAATCTTTTGCCGTGGCCGGAAGACGGCGACGTGCGCCGCATCGACTACAAGGAACCGGTGGTGAACGAATACCGCGAACTGGAAATGTTCGCCAGCCGGGGCTGCCCGCTGGCCTGCAATTTTTGCGTGGTGGCGAACGTCTATTACGGCGGCGCGGGAAGCTGGCGTCCCCGCGACGTGGACGACGTGACCAACGAGATCGCCGCGATGAAAAAGAAATACCCGGAGATGGAGGGGGTTTTTTTCGACGACGAGGCGCACAACGGCCGCAAGGAGTTCGTCATCGATCTGTGCAAATCGATCATCGCCAAGGGGCTGCACACGCTCAAGTACAACGCCATGTGCGGCTACTGGAACCTGGACCGCGAGATGCTGGAATGGATGAAAAAGGCCGGCTACTACAAACTCCGCGTCGGCATCGAGACCGCCGACAAGGATGTGGCCCGCGCCATGCACAAAAGCCAGTCGGTGAAAAAACTGTACGCGGCGCTGGAGGCGGCAAACGACATCGGCATCCGCGTCTACGGCACCTTCACCTACGGCGCGCTGGCCAGCAGCCCGGAGCGCGACCGCGCAACCACCGCCCTGATAAAAGACCTGCTGGAAAAAAAACTGCTGTACGACATGCAGATTTCCATCTGCACGCCGCAGCCCGGCACTCCGTTCTACGCCTCGTGCGCCAGCGAAGGGGCCATCACCACCTTTGACTGGACAAAGTACGATGGCGGCCGCAACGTGATACAAAGTTACAAACACTACTCCGCCGAACAGATAAAAGAAGAGGTCGCCCGCGCCCGCCGCGCCGCGGCCAACGCCGGCGGCCCCCGCTTTAAGGATGCCGATTTTTCCGGCGTTCTAGCCGGCATTCCCGCTGGAATAAAAAAACTGCTGCTGATCTGCAGCGGCCCGCGCTGGCAAACCCGCGCGTTGCTGGCGGAATTGAAAAAGCGCCCCGGCCTCGAGGTTCACCTGCTGTTGCGCCCCGACCCGGACGACGATTTCAACGGCCTTGCGCTCTGGCCCTTTGCCGAGGGAGCGCTTGCCCCCGAACGGTTGGCGGCGGAAACGCTGGAGGGGATACGCGCCGAACACTACCCGCTGGCGCTGGTGCAGATAAACCACAACTGCGAAGACGCCGCCGACTATGCCGATGTCTTCCGCGTGGCCGATGGCGCCGCGGCGCGCTGGGTCGCCGTGGACATCAAGGGGACGGTGCGCGATGGCGGAGCGCCGGCGCGGGCGGGCCGATGAGGCCGGTCTGTTTCAGGAGCTACCGTCCGGCCTTTTCCGGTTACGGCTACGGCACAAGCGAATTCTTGAAGGCGTTCGAGCGCCGCGGCTGGCGTTGCAATTTCCAGCCTGACGCGCTGGAAAAGCACACTCCCTGCAAGGAAGAGATCGTCATCCACAGCGGCTTCCCGCATTTCTTCCGGATGGAAGAGGGCAAGATACACATCGCGCGCGTGATGCTTGAAAGCGATTCGCTGCCGCGCCTCTGGGCGGATGTGCTCAACACGATGGATGAGGTCTGGGTCGCCGCCGAATTCAACGTCAAGACGTTTGCCAATGGCGGCGTGGATCAGAAAAAGCTGGTGGTGGTGCCGGACATGGTGGATCCCCGCTTCGTTCCCGCGAAAAAGCTGAAACCGAAAGATAGGCCTTTCCGTTTCCTTTCCGTCTTCATGGATCTTTCCCTCCGCAAGGGATGGGAGGTGATGCTGCACGAGTTCGCCACGCAGTTTTCCGATAACAAGGATGTGGAATGGGTGGTGCAATGCGCCCCCGAATCGGCGCGGAAACTGAAAGCGGTGATCCGCGCGCTGAAAAAGCGGGGCCACCCCACAGGGAATATTAAAGTGACCGGCAAAGCGCCGACCATCGATCAACTCGTAAAACTCTACCAAGCCGCCGACTGCTACGCGCTGCCGACGCGCGGTGAGGGGTTCGGGCGGCCCTACCTTGAAGCGGCCGCCTGCGGCCTGCCGGTCATCGCCACCGGCTGGAGCGGCCAAACGGATTTTTTAAACAGCGGCAACAGCCGCCTTTTGAAATATAAACTGGCGGATGTGCCGGCGCCGGACGCGCTGGACTGTTACTTTCTAGCCGGGCAGAAATGGGCCGAGCCATCGCACGATGACCTCGGCAGGGCGCTCAAGGAGATGCTCAAGCGGCCCAAATTGAATCCGGTTGATCTCACACCTTTCACCGAAACCACGGTGCTGAAGATTATCGAAGAGCGGCTGACCAGAATAAAACCGCTTAAAAAACCGCGCAAGCAAAAAAAGTTCGACCCGCAGATAATAGTTTGCGACGATCAGTGGCGCATCACGCAGCCGGGGCCGAAGGAATTTGCCCAAAAACTGCGCGGCGTCTGGCGCGATCTCGCCGTCTGCGGCACCGGGCGCAACGCCGGGCAGCTTGCGCGCTTCCTCCTGGCGGAGGGGTTCTCCATTCCGTATTTCATCGACCGCAAGCCGGGGCGCTTCATGGGGAAAAAGGTTTTCACGCCCGATGCGCTGCCGAAAACGCCGAAGCCCGACATGGCGCTTATCAGCGCCTTTCCGGCCTCGTTCCCGGAGTGGAAAGAGCTGCTTCAAGACAAACTGCACGCCGTTCCGGTCATCTTCTACGGACAGGCGGAACAGCCCTGATGCCGGAAGTTTTTTAACGGGTGTTCCCCGCAAGCCGGGAAACCGTCCTAAATTGTCATTTAACCTTGGCCGGTTCGTGGCAAGCCGCGCAGACATTGTTCAGGGGCTTTTTGATCGGCTCCAGGTGGATCGGCTTTTTTTCTTTAAAGTCTTCCAAAACCAGAAGCATAAAACCTTCCGCATTCCGCAATTCACTTGCATATCGGTTCCGATCCAATATGACCCCCGAAGGTCCCTCATAAGGAGTGACTTTTTTCAGAAGGGTCAGGTACTGGTTGGCGATTTTAACGTAGTCTTCGCCTTCGTCCGGCTCGCCGGATTCCACCAGTTGTTCCGCCATGGAAATGTTTTCCGAAATCTCGTGCATGTACTCTTCAAAGAGGTTGGCCGAAGCCGGCAAGCGGAAAAGCCATTTCAGTTTTGCCTCCGTGTGGCACCCTATGCATGCCTGCAATACTTCCGGCTGAAGCTTTTTGATTTTCCCCGCATCTTTTGCCTTTAAGGCCTTTCTCATTTCCGTGATATCCTCCCGCAGACCATCCAGCCGTGCCAGAAGAGCCATCTGGTCGAGCGTTACCCCGTCGGCTGCCAAATCTTCGGCGAATTCAGGTATCTTCGAAATATTTTCGAGGAAGTGCCTGGTATGCACCTCCGCCAAGCCATAGTCGCGCATATTGATGCTGATATTGGTGTTCCGGTAGTTTTTGAAAATTTCGTGCATATAGTGTTTGAACCGGTGGGTGGAAACGGGTTCCTTGCCGAAGACGGCGGTTGCGGAAAATACAAGCACGGAAAGAACAAGCAACGCTTTTTTCATGTCAGCCTCCACGTTGAAAATCACTCGCCCCCTGCAATTTCATCCTGCATCTGAAATGGCGGCCTGTCAAACGAATTTGGGGAAGCGCAAAGCGGAAAAAATGCACCGCGGAACAGGCCGGGCGGCAGCCGGAATATTAATATGTGGTTTCAAAAGTGTCGAACCGGCCGGTGGCGGGCTATTTAAAAACCCGTTTTTTTTATCGGCTGGCGGCTGGGAATAATTCTGACTGTTCTTCCCCGATTAAATCGGGCCGAAGTTTAATCAGGCTTTGTGTTTTTCCCAAATCACCCGCTAATAGCATTAAATCCAATTTTCCGAGGATGTCCGCTGTTATCGGCCTTTTCGCATCCCAAAAAATAAACGATTCAAAAAACTTTTTTGCCGGATCGGAGTTGAGCAATTCGGCGATAAGCACCGCCTCATCCCGGGTCTTGCACGGCAGCATATAGCAGGTATCGTCCATAACAACTGGTTTTCCCCTATAAGGGCCGATTACAGAAAAATCCAATTTTTTATAGAATGCGCTTATCCCCACTTTCCAAGGGGAAAACGTATAATCGCCAATGCCAAACATCGAAAAGCGAGGGCGTTTCTTATAGATTGAACTCCCCCTGCCGTCCAACGCCCGGCCATGTTTGCAAAGGTACTTCCATGTTTTTGGGGCACGGTGCCTGATGAGAGAGGTGTCATCGCCTGTCTGCGTTTGGGTTACAAGAACAACCTTATCTGGAAAGATTGTTCGTTGATTGGCGATATCCGAACTTTTTAACAATGGATAAAGATAATCCGGCTCGATTTCAACCTGTTCTTGAAGACCGTTTATAAACCGGAAACCCCGCAACGACAATTCCATTACCGCTGAACAATCATGTTTGATTCCCGATCTCCATTTGTAAAGAGGCTTATGGTTTGAAGCCAATAAAAGCCGCTTAACCTTTTTAAATGAATTGTAATTTGCCAATAGCGCATCATGATGAAATCCGATGGTTTTCCCCGGTTTATCCGGGTTTTCAAAATCAAGCACATCACATGTGATAGAAGGACTTTTATTGGATGATTGGCATACGAAAAGACATGCCTCCACGGAAACAGAGAAATATTTGTTAGCGTCAAACACGTATATTTGGGCATGCGATATGGGCAGTCCGGTTTTCCATGAATGAAGCAGCACTTTTCTGGCGACTGATGTTTTCACCAGCATTGCAAGCGTCGCGTTACGGTTCTTAACCTGCTCCAGCAGATGTATTAGCATCCATTCCGCGATATCGAAATTGCTTTTTCCTGAAATGGCCTCAAATCCGCTTCTGTTTTGGAAATTGCTCTTCACCGGGAGATTCCCGCTTTTTAACAGCCCCAATTCAGAAGCGGTTACCCAAGGCGGGTTGCCGATAATGAGTAAAGGGTCATCAAATGACGAAATAGCCCCGGCCCAATTGAACGTAAAGAAATTCTCCCTTCTTAAATCCAAAACATGCTTAAAATGCAAAGTATTTTTCCGTTCAGATACATTTTTGAAATACTCCGGGTTTATTTCCAATCCCATAATAACTTTGGCGTTTGGAAAGTTTTCACATGCGGCGGCAATAAAGCTTCCTTCCCCGCATGTTGGTTCAATGATTGTGCTTGGTCTTACGCCGAGGTTCTTCACAATCCGCGCGGCCCGGCCGGCGAGATCATGGGGGGTTTGGAAGTCCCCAAATTCAATTTTCCGGTGTGCCTTCATGCTTAGCGGAGCCTAATGACGCCATCAACAGAGCCTGCTTTTTCAATTACGCGGCTGTACTGGAGCCTCCATTGAAGTGCATTTGATATTGTGAGATAGCCTGTTAATGGCGGACTTTTAATGATTTTTTCGGCGATATTATTTGCTTCTATGTCATCGACGGGCAAATTTTTATCCATCAGGCAGGCGATAAGGTCATCTTTGTTGCCTTGGTTTGAGAGTATTTTATTGATTTCGCGGGTTATCTGGAAATCAGCGGTTCTTTCCTTTGCAACGAGTATGACATGCTTGATATTTAACCGGGCCGTCTTGCTTTTGCCGCTATCGCTTTTTTCGTATACAAAAACAAGGAGGGAATAACCCAAGCCGAATATTTTTTGCTGGGCTGATTTAAAAGGGCATGAAGATTGGGGTTGCTTAATGCTGGTAACTTTAATGTCAACTTCCAGTTCAGGAAAATCGATACCCTTTGCCGAATTTCCTTCCTGAAACACATATTTTTTATGAAGGTAAGATGTAAATTTATGCTCCAGATAGGTGCCAACCGCCTTTCCATCAGTAACGCCAAAAAGCGATTTCTCAGGATGTGATGATTCAGCCGCCGCAAAGACTGTTGCTTCTTTTTGTAATATTTCGACCGAAAGCCGAGGTTTTTTAGGCATGGGATATATTCTAATACGTCGTTTCAAAAGTGTCGAACCGGCCGGTGGCGGGCTGCCAGTCGACCGCCACATATTTCACGCGGGCCATCGGCGGCCCCTCATTGCACCACTTGATGAGCTTTTCGAGCGCCGCGCGGTCTCCCTCGGCCAAAATTTCAACGCTGCCGTCGCCGCAATTTTTCACCCAGCCGGTGAGGCCGAGACCGAGCGCGGTCTCTTCGGCGGTGGCGCGGAAAAAAACCCCCTGCACCCTGCCGGTGACGACGATGTGGGCGCATTCTTTTTTGCCGCTCACCGTTTTTTTCCGCCGCCGGCCAAGCGGATTTCCTCTATAACCATTCGTGCCGCCTCCAGCGGTTTGGGGGCGGAGAGGATGGGCCGCCCCACCACGATGTAGTCGGCGCCGTTTTTAATGGCGTCCGCCGGGGTGGTTACCCGTTGCTGGTCGTTCTTCGCGCTCCATGCGGGCCGCACGCCGGGGGTGACGATCAAAAAGTTTTTGCCGTACTCCTTCCGCAGCCGGGGAGCTTCCAGCGGCGAGGCCACCACGCCGTCGCACCCCGCCTCCAGCGCGATGCCGCAGAGGCGCGACACCATTTTTTCCATCGGAATGTTGACGCCGATTTTTTTCAGTTCCGTTCCCGTGAACGAAGTGAGGATGGTGACCGCCAGCAGCTTCGGGCGCGGTTTTTGGGCCTTCACGGCGCGGGCGCACTGTTCCAGCGCGGCGGGGCCGGCCAGCGCATGCACGTTCACCAAAAAGGGTTTCAACGCGGCGGCGGCGTTCAGCGCGCCGGCCATCGTGTTCGGAATGTCGAAAAACTTCAAATCGAGAAAGACGCCGCCGGGGATGGATTTAAAGGCGGCGGGGCCGGCGCCGGTGAACAGCTCAAGGCCGATCTTGAAGTGTTTCACCGCCTGGCTCAAGCGGCGCGCCCAGCGGGCGGCCTCGGCGGCGGTTGGAACGTCGAGCGCGACGATAAGCCGCTCGTCAGCCGTTGGTTTCATTCGCCTTCTCCTTTTCAGTATCTTTTTTCCCGCCGAACAAATAGATGTAAAGAATGCTCGCTTCGTACAGGACGATCAGCGGCACGGAGGCCATCGCCTGGTTGAGCAAGTCGGGCGTGGGGGTGACGATGGCGCCGATGATGAAGGCGGCGACAAGCCAGTAGCGCCGGAAATTTTTCAGCGCTTCGAGGGAAACCAGCCCGATGCCGTGGAGGAAAACCACAATGACCGGCAACTCGAAAACGGCCCCGAAGACGAAAAGCATGGAGAGACAAAAGTTGAGGTACGCTTTCACCGAGATCATCGGCACCATCACGTCGCCGCCGTAGGCCATAAGGAACGGGATGGCGAACGGCAGCACCAGATACCAGCAGAACCCCACCCCCAGCACGAAGAATAAAACGGTGCCGATGACAAAGCGCCCCGCCTTGCGCGATTCGTGCTCCAGCAGCCCCGGCAGCACAAAGGCCCACGCGTGCCACGCGAACACCGGCACGGTGAGCGCCGCCGCGGCATAAAAGGCGACGCTCATATAGGCCATGAATGCCTCCAGCGGCGTGAGGAACACCAGCTTGACGCTTAACAATCCCGCGAAAGGGGCCAGCAGCCGGTCTGAATGAACGTAGCAGGCGATGAACGCGGCGATGAAGAACAAAACGCAGACGATGACCCGCTGCCGCAGTTCCTCGAGATGCTGGGCAAGGGGGGCGCGCGTGCCGCGAGGCAGGGGCTTGGGCATCATTTTTCATTGTTCCCGATGGTTACCGCGTACAAAAGACACGCCGCTACTATATAACCAAAGGGGCGGTTCGGGAAAGGCGGCGTTCCCCGCGGCGGAACACCGGGAAAAAACGCCGTGTGCAACATTTTCGCCAAGCTGAACTAAAATAGACGGGTACTGGCGGCTGGCATCCGCGCCGGCCGACGCGGGAATGACAGGGGCGCCGCGCCCCGTTGGCGGGAAAGGATGCGCGTAATGGAGCGAACGGTCAGGGGACGATTTGTGGCCGCCTCGGCCGGGCTGCATGTTCTCCTGGCGGCGCTTTCGGCCCTGTTTATCAACGCGCCCCGCATTACGGCGCCGGACATCGTGCATGTGCATATCCTCCCCGAAGCCGCTCCGCCGCCGAACGCCGATTTTCAGTACGGCAAAATTCTTGATGTGCCCCCGCCCGAAAATCTGAAAGAGGAACAGCCCGACGGCGCCGCCGCCCTTGCCGCTTTTGACGCGCGGGCCAATACACGCGCCGCGGGCAAACCGCGCATCGCCGCCCACGGCGGCCCGCGGGAACTGAAGGTGGAGACGCCGCACAAGGAAAGTGAGCGGCGCAAGCGCGATGCCGAAACGCCGAAAAGCGACAGCGAAAAGAAAACCGCCATGACCGAAAACCGGTTTTCACCGGTGCCGATGACCGCCGCGAAAAGCGACCAGGCGGGGCAGCCGGCCAAATCCGACGCCGCGGCGAATGGAATGAAGCCGGATCGCGAGACGAAGGAGGAGGTGCGGGCCTTGAGCGGCGCGGAAATAGACAGCTTCGCCGCCGCCAACCCCGTTGGCATGCTGGAGACCGCCAGCGAAATAGTGATCCCCCTCAGCACCCGGCGGTTCGGCTACATTGAATACTTCACCGGCGTCAAGCGGCGCGTGGAGGGCGCCTGGACGTACCCATATGAAGCGATGAATTCCGGCGCGGAGGGGAACACGGTGATCCGCTTCACGCTGTCGCGGGGCGGCGCGCTGGACGAGGTGCGGGTGATTGCCACCGCCGGCATGGCGGCGCTGGATAACGCGGCGGTGGTTGCGGTGCGCAACGCGGCGCCGTTCGCCCCCTTCCCGGCGGGCCTCGACAAGGAAAAAATCCACATCGTCGCCACCTTCACCTACCAATCGTCCTACGGCAAAGTGCCGTGAAAATCACCGGCGCGCGGCTGTTCGATCCCGCGAACGGCAAGGCGGGGGATGCGGCGGACATTTGTATGGATGGCGCCGTCATCGGCGGCGATGGCGGCGGCCCGGCGATAGACGCGCGCGGCTGCATCGCGCTCCCCGGCGGCATCGATATTCACGCGCACTGTTTCGCCGTGGCGGACATGGGGAAAAAAATCCCGCTGGGAGCTTGGGGAGATGCCGCCTCCACGGCGCGGAATTTTCTCGTGCAGGGAATAACGTATTGGGTGGAGCCGGGGCTTGCCCCCGCGCAAGGGGCGGCGTTCGCCCCGTTTGTCAGCGAGTGCGGCATGGATGGCGGCTGGCTTTCGCTGAAGCGCGGCGCGCCCGGCGCGCTTGGCGTAAAACTGTTCGGCGAAGCGGGGATGGCCGAAGCCCTGTCAGGCGGGTTCCCCGAAAATCCGCCGCACCTGCATCTCCCCCATCTGGCCAAAGGAGACGGTTTTTTGGGGCTGCAAACCTTCGCCAAACGCGCGGCCGGACGAAGATGCCACCTCTCGCACATTTCGCACTACGCGTTCGAAAAAGAAGGGAGCCGGCTGGCGCCCCGCGGTGTGGAAGCCGCCGCTTTGCTGGATGAGCATAAAAACCTTTCGGCCGATTGCGGCCCCATCGTCTTCGGCCCCGCGCTTACGTTCACGGCGGACGTTGAATTGGCCGGGCGCGTTTCAAACAACGGCGGGGAGGGGGTTTTGAGGCTCACCGGCTCGCCGTTCGCGGCATCCCCCTATGAATTCAGAAAAGAGCGGTATATCGACGCGCTGCTCTGGCTCGCCGCGATGGAATTCATCCTCTCCGTGAAAGACCTTGCGCGCCTGTCGCTTTCCATCGATTATCCGTCGGGCGGTTCCATCGCCGGGTATCCCGCCATCATCGCCATGCTGATGGAGCGGGACCGCCGTGATGCGTTTTGCGCCGCGCTCAACGCCGAGGCGGTGGCCGCATCCGCGTTGCCGAAAATCCGGCGCGAACTGACGTTGGCCGAAATCGCCGTCATCACCCGGTCCGCTCCCGCGGCCGCTTGCGGATTGACGGAGCGCGGCCGCCTCGGCAACGGCGCGCGCGCCGACGTGGTACTCTTGCGCGAGCAAGGGGATGCGGCCGAAATGTTCGCCCGCCCCCATTATGTGATTCGCGGCGGGCGGGTAATCGTGGAGAACGGGAAATGGAAATAAACGGCATACCGGTGGAAGAGACCCACGCCGAGGCGTTCGCCATGCCGTTCGCGCGGCTCGTCGTGACCGGGCGCAACGGCAAATGGACGCATGATGTCTCGCGCCTCGCCACGGGGTGCGCCACCTCCATCATCGCCTGCGGCTGCGAAGCGGGGATAGAGGCGCATACCGCCGATTTCAAAACGCCCGACGGCCGCCCCGGCGACCGGCTCCTTTTTTTCGCCCGCACGGCGGAGGCGTTGCACAAAGAGATGATCAAAAGGGTGGGGCAGATCTGCCTGCCCGCGCCCACCGTGCAGGTATTCAACGGGCTGGATGCCGGCGCGCCGTTCGCGCTGGGCGAAAAGCTTGGTTACTTCGGCAACGGCTTTCAGCGGGAAGAAAAACACCACGGGCGCGACTGCGTGGCGATACCATGCACCGCCGGGGATTTTGTCGTGGAAAAAACGGTGAACATCGGCGAAGGCGTGGGGGGCGCGAATTTTTGGATTTTCGCCCAGAGCCAAAAGAGCGGCCTGCGCGCGGCGGAGAAAGCGGTGGAAGCCATTGCGTCGATGCCGGGACTGATTCTGCCGTTCGCCGGCGGTGTGGTGGCCGCCGCCAGCCGGCCAGGGAGCAAATATGATTTTTTGACCGCCTCCACGCAGGAGGATTATTGCCCCACCATACCGGCGGCAAAAAACCCGAACCGGAAATTGCCGCCAAAGGTGGAAGCGGTTTTCGAGATTGTCATTGATGCCGTTTCGCGCGATGTGGCGGAAAAGGCGATGGCGGCCGGCATCCGCGCCGCTTGCGGCGGCGGGGGGGTGGTGAAGATCGGCGCGGCCAACTTTGGCGGCAAGCTGGGGGGCGTCAATTTATCGTTGCATGACATCTTGGCCCGGCGCCCGTAACGGCCCGGCCGGACGCGGCATCGAAGTGCCGCATTTCGTCCCCGCGCCCGCGCGGTAAAAAAATATCGCGGGATACTTGCGCAAACGGCGGCGGTCATTTACAATTACGCCTTCCTTCGAGTGAGCCGTTAGCTCAGCTGGTAGAGCAGCTGACTCTTAATCAGCGGGTCGCTGGTTCGATCCCAGCACGGCTCACCAATTTTTTCGCCACTTACCCACTCGGAAACCGCCCCCATACCGGAGGGGGAAGCCAAATTGCAGCCAACTATGGCATCCGTCCCTTTTCTGGGGCTATCCATGTTGTGGTGGGCATATCTCATGGTTACCGGCGAGGTCTTGCACAAGGTTCAAGGCGCACTGGCACCTGTGGGCGAAGTTCTTCCAAAATACCCGGCGGTCGATGATGATCCACAGTGGGATGGATGTCAGGCCGCCTGAGGCCCGGCGGTGATCGAGGAATGGAGAAGGGAGTATAATAAAATCAAGTAGTGCATCTTGCCCGGCTACCTGCCGCCAGCGGTGTTTGCCAAACAGGAGAAATGGCATTAGATGGCATAACAGGCTCACATTGAATCTGCTCCGAAAAACGGGGGGAAGGTCAATGGATAAAATTACTTTGAAGATAGGGTTAGTATTTCTTGCGGCGGCCTTTCTTGCCTCATGCACGGCCAAATCAATCCCCAAAGTCCATATGAAGGGTTCAGATGCAACTATGGCTATGGAACTGACCAAACCAGCCCATGGTCTCACCGCCATTGCTATTTCAAAAGATGGTTCTTATGTCTTGACGGCGGACAATGGTGGAGCCGGGGGAATGGGCATGATGTCCGCGGAGAGCACCATAAGGCTATGGGATATTTCCTCAGGAAAATTGGTCAGAATGATTAAAGCGGATTCATGGATTAACCATCTTGAATTCTCTCCTGATGGCAAATATGCCGCATTGGCGGGGTATGCCGGTTATTCTACCCATTCCCTGAAACTATTGGATATGTCATCGGGAAAGCTGGTTTGGGAATCATCTCCTCCTGCCGGCTTCTCCACCAGTGCTGTGTCAGGCTATCATCCTCTGTTAGAGAGGGCGACATTTTCGCCGGATGGGAAATACGTTTTGGCGCCTGGCAATCCTGCTACCATGATTGAAGTATCAACGGGTAAAACAGTAAAAGCCACTGAAGCCACTTTTTTCACAAAGGGTTATGTTTCAAGGGCGCTTTTCTCGCCTGACGGCAGGTATATCCTTACCGGCGACACATGGTTTGAGGAATTCAAGCTTCTTGATGCCAAAACCTTTAAGGAAATAAGGAGATTCAAGGGACATAAAACATCCTTCACCATAGCGACTTCAAATTTTGTGCCCAAATCGCTTTCTTTTTCGCCAGACGGCAGATATGCAATGTCAAGCATTGCCAATGCCGACGCCGTCATAATATGGGATATTGAAACAGGAAAGGAAATAAGGAGATTTGAGGGATTCGAAAACATCAGCCTCGGTTTCCGGGTCGTGTCGGCATCGTTTTCTCCTGACGGCAAGTCCGCATTGATACAAGGGTCGTCAACCAAGATATGGGATATTGCATCGGGAGAAGAGAAAAAAACAATCTTGAATAAATGGGATATACAAGTTACAGGGAATCCTCCGAATGGGGCGTCATTCAACCCAAACGGCGGAAATTTGGTGCTTTCATTTGGAGATAGCGGAGTAAGGGTCATAGATGTCGCTACCGCCAAAGAGACCGCCATGCTGGTGGGTTTTGAAGATGGAGAGTGGATCATCATCACGCCCGAAGGCCACTACAACTCCTCGGAAAAGGGCGCCCAATACCTAAGCGTCAAGGTGGGAGAACGGAAATATGATACGAACCTCTTCTATGACGTTTTTTACCGCCCGGATATAGTGGCGGCAAAACTGCGCGGCGAGGATATTCAAGGCCTGGTTACAATAACGATGCAGGATGCCATTAAATCACCCCCGCCGATAGTGGAATTCACGAATACCATATCCGATCCTGGCGCTCCGAAGGTAAAGGTTTGTTTTAAAGCAAAAAGCGCGGGTGGAGGGGTGGGTGAAGTCCGCCTTTTCCATAACGGCAAACTCGTACAATCCGACGGGTACTATAAGGATGTGGCCAGAGCTTCGAGCGGAAACGTCCAGTTACAGGCAATGAACAGCAAAGCCATATACGAAGACATGAGAGGCGTAACCATAAAGGAAAAGGCGGTACTGAGTCCAATTGCGAGCAAGGACAAAGGGGACGTATTTGAAGATTGCGGAGAGATAGATGCGGTTTCCGGAGGGAACGAGGTCAGCGTTACCGCCTTTAACGCCAATAACACGGTGCAGAGCCAGATGAATACCATCAGCTTCACCTCAAAGGTTCCCGCCGTAGAACCGCACCTCTATATCCTTTCCATCGGGATAGACCAGTACAAAGATGGCAGCGTAAACCTCAAATACGCCGTCAAGGATGCAACGGACATCAAGGAAAAGATACTTCGGCAGGCCGCTACGTTGTACAAACCAAAAAACATCCATCTTGAATTGCTTGCCGACCAAAACGCCACCAAGGCGAACATCCTCAATACGGTGAATGAGCTTTCGGCGAAGATCAAGCCTTCGGACAGCTTCATCCTTTTTGCGGCGGGGCATGGCGTCCTTTTGCAGAACCAGTATTTCATGCTGACCCATGCCTATGCCGGTGAAGTGAACGACAGCATCCTGATCAGCGCCAACGAGATAGTTGAGATGTCCAAAAAGATAAAATCCCTTTCCCAGTTGCTTATTTTCGATACCTGCCACGCGGGGGGTGTGGACTACATCGTCAGCGGGTTGTACGACGCGCGGATGTCCGTGCTTGCGAAGAAGATGGGGTTGCACATCTACGCATCGGCAAGTTCCTTGCAAGAGGCGTTGGACGGCTACGAGGGGAACGGGCTGTTCAGCCATGCCCTGCTTGACGGGTTAAACAACAACCGGGGGGCGGATGCCAACGCCGACGGCAATGTGAGCCTTGTCGAGCTGGGCGAGCATTCCAAGATGACGACGGTGGAACTATCGAAGAAGGCCGGACATATCCAAACGCCGCTGATCATAAACTTCGGCAAGGACAGCCCAATATATACCTTGGGCAGGTAGGGGTGAAAAAAATCGTTTTCCCGTTTACTTTGCGGTACATTGGAAATACGGTGAAACGGATGGGAGGAATGCGCGGATGAAAGCTCTGCGTCTTTTGGCGGCAACGCTACTTTTGGCGACATGTGCCGGCGCATCGATTGCGGCCGAGGGGAAAACCGCCACCGTAACCGCTTCCGCCTCGGTGCAGGTGGGGGAAAGCAAGACCAAGCAGCAGGCCAAAGAGGAAGCAAAAAAGGAAGCGACCCGCAAGGCGGTGGAAGAGGCCGCCGGGACATACATACAGGCCAGCACCACCGTGAAGAACTTCCAACTGGAATCGGACGAGGTGAAAAGCGCCTCGGTGGCGTTCGTGCGGAGCATCAGGGAAAAACAGTCCGCGTATGACCCCGCGAAGGACGCCTGGACCTATACCGCCGAATTCGTGGTGGATGTGTCCGCGATGGAAGCGTACGCCGATTCGCTGGCGCACGGGAAAGCCGCCGAGCGGGAGACGAAGGGAAAGGACATCCAGATATACCTGGCCTTCTACGACGCCGGGGATAAGGTGATCAAGGAAGGGAGCAAGGTGGCCTCCGGCCAGCAGTACCAGCTTATGGTGCAACCGTTCCAGAGGTGCTATCTCTACGTCATAAACCGCGACTCTTCCGGCGCGGTATACCAGATATTCCCGAACCCGGATATCCCGGTCGCCAACCCGGTGGAGGCGGGGCATGAATATTACCTCCCCGGCGCCGACAAGATGCTGGAATTCGACAACGTAAAGGGGCTGGAGACCTTTTATGTCATCGCCTCGCTCACGCCGCTGAAGGAGATGGACATGCTGTTCAGCCAGATAAAAGCGCTGGGGGGGGACGCGGACAAAGCGCTTGCCTCGGTGGTGGAGGAGCGCATCAAAACGCGCGGCGGCGGCGGTATCGTCCAGAAATTCACCGGCACAACGGCAAAATTTTCGCGAAAGAATGTTCAAATGGCGGCCGAGATACTTAGATCCACCGGTAACGTGGTGCGGCAGATAAACCTGGTTCATGAATAACCGGTTGTTGACGGCTTTTGTCTGGTGTGCGCTTGCCGCCGCTCCCGCGTTTGCGCTATCCCCAGACGAGATAAAAAAACAATATCCCGAAGACCGTTATCTGGTGGGAATCGGACAGGTGAAAGCATCGGGGAACGCGGCGGCCGACCGGCGCGCGGCGGAAGTGATGGCGCGCTACGAGATAGCCAAACAGATCCGTGTGCGGGTGGAATCCGAGATGGTGGACAGGATGTGCGGGGGGAAAAGCCCCGGCTGCAAGA
Organism: Nitrospinota bacterium; assembly: GCA_016217735.1. Taxonomy (NCBI): domain Bacteria; kingdom Pseudomonadati; phylum Nitrospinota; species Nitrospinota bacterium. The sequence continues at coordinate 5,162 of JACRGQ010000055.1, read as the reverse complement.
GTGAGGTCCAACTGGTGGTCAAGCAGACTGTTGACGAAGTGCTTGCCGGGGCGAAGACGGTCGATTACACGGAGGAAAAGGGGATGGCCACCGCCGTGGCCGTTTTGCCAAAGGCCGAGGAAGATGGCGTCCGGCAAAAGGCCGCTGAATCCCTGAGGGAGCGAGGGCGGGACATCCCGGAGCGGACAACCCAATAATCTTTTTCCCCCCGCGTGGCGGCGCTCAAAGGGCGTGGGCTTCGTGCCATCACGGTCAGCGGGCTATGTTCATCATCCGTCGCGGCGCTTTATCCAGAGGGCGAAAAGCGGATCGGCGAACATCCACTGTCTGCCGCGTTTGTGCAAAATGCCTTTGGCGTCAAGCGCGCGTATGGCCGCTTGCAGGTTGGTTGCGGTCTTGAAGCCGAATTCCTTGATGAACCATTCGGAGTAGAGGCTTTTTTCCCCGCCGCGGGTGAGGCCGTAAAGCACCCCCTTCTGGCGGAGGTTGAGCAGTTCCCACACCTGCTCATAGGCGGCCGCCGCGTCGGCCAGCATATCGTTTACCGCGCGGTCAAGCGCCGCCGGCTCCGGCGCCCCATCCCAATGGCGGCCAAGCGCGCGGGCGATGGCTTGGGCCGTCTCCAATTTGCCGTCGGCCAACCGTATGACGGCGGCGGCGGTTTCGGGTTTCATGGAAAGCCCTTCCTCCGCGAACCCCTGGAGCAGGCAGGCTTCCAGCGCTTCGCGCGGAACAAGCTCGGCGCCGCGCAGCGGACGCACACGGCCGGGCATGGCGCCGTCCAGTTTTTGCCCGGTTTTTTCCATGCCGGGGCCGATCATGATGTGGCTGGTGATGGCGTGCCCCTTCACCGTGCCGGCGAAAAGGCGCGGTCCCTCGGCACCCCAAACATCCTCGATTTTTCCGAAACCGTTCCAGATCACCGCCGCGCGGCGGTTCTCTTTCCTGCCCATTATTTCGGGGAGTTCAAGCAGGTTGCTGAATATTTTGTGGGGATCGGTTCCATAGTTGATATCAATATGCGGGTTTTCGCCCACCACGAGGCGGGGGGTGGCGGTCGGAATCAGCTTTTTGAGAACTCCCTCGATCCTGTGCAGGTCCCCGGCGAATGTTTGAATGAACGAGCGTGCCAGCAGCTTGACCAGATGTTCGCCGCCGGTGATCATTCGGAGGTCGGCGCGGAAGAGGAGCAATTCCCCGCCGCCCAGCCGTTCGGCCAAGTGGTCGGCGAAAAATGCCGCTCCGCCGCCCGATTCAAATTCGCAGGCGTAATGAAAGTTTCCCTTCAGTCCGGCAACGATGGCGTCGGCGGTCTCCGGCCTCAAAAGCGTGCCAAAGGGATTTTGGGTGAAAAGTTGGCGCATGCGGTGTGGCGTACGGCGCTATAGCTGGCTTTTTTCGATAAAGCGAACCAGGTCGCGCTGGGTGATAACCCCGAAATAACGTCCATCAGCGGCGGTAACGGCGATTTCGTGCGTTTTCATCTTAAGCATATTGATAACCGTTTCGCGCAAGGAAGCATCGTTCCCCGCCACCGTGAATTTTTTTATCATTTTTGTTTCGGCGCTTCCGGCGAGGGGTTTTGCGCTTTTGGCGGCCAGTTTTGCGAAAACGCCGTCGGTGATGATTCCGGCCGGCTTGTTGTTCTTCAAAATGACGGCGCTGGCGGAGCGGTGCTCAATCATCATCCGGATGATTTTTTTCAGCGGGGTTTTCGGGGTGGCGGTAAGCCCCGGCTGGGCCAGCGCGGCCAGCGGGTGGTTGTACGGAAAGGCGCGTTGCGCGAAGGCCTTGATGATGTCGCCGTTGGTGACGATGCCGGCGAGGCGGTTCTGCGCGTCCACGATTATAAAACGCCGCACGTCGAACCGTTCCATCTGGCTCGCCGCGGAAAGAAGGTCGTCGGTTTCTTCAATCGGCATTACCGGGGTATGCATCACCGTTTCGATGGCTGTCGTGCCCATGTCCATGCCGCTGTCGATAACCGAAAGCACGTCGAACTTGGTAAAGATGCCGATCGGCATCTTCTTCTCCGCCACCACCACGCAGCTGATGTTTTTTTGGACGATTTTCTTAACGGCTTCTTTTACCGTGGTTTTACGGGTTACTGTGGCGACGGGGCGGGTCATTATCGATTTAATATCCAACCTTCACCTCCTCGGTAGCGGCTATCAAGCATAATCCCCCATATGACGCCGTTTTTCAAGTGCCAGCTTGCGCCGGATTGCGCCCGCCGCGCTAGCGCGGCAACGGCTCGGCGGTGACGGCATTATCCGCCGGACCGGCCGTATCGGTTTCCCGCAGCCGCATATCCATCTGTTGCGCTTCGTATTCATGGCGGTTGGCCCGGTACTTGTCCCGCGCGTTCCCGAAAAATTCCTTCGCTTTCCCCACGTTCCCGGCGGCGGCATGGAGCCGTCCGAAATACTCGTGGGCGGCGGCCTCCCAGTATCCGTTTTTCGCGCTTTGCACCTTCGCCAGCCCCGCGCCCAGCTTCGTCTCCGCCGCGGAAAAATTCTTTTGGGCCAGCAGGACGTTTCCCGTGTTCAGCAAGGCGATGCCGGTGAGCAGATCGTCCTTCAGCTTGTCCCCCAGCGCGGCGGCGCGGCCATAGGCATCCAGCGCGCCGGCAAAATCTTTTTGCGCGAAGAGTATGTTCCCCATGTTGTTCCATGCGGCGCCGGAATCCGCCTCGTCCCCTTCGCCCGCGGCGCGGCGGTAGTATTCAAGCGCCTTGCCGTCTTCTTCCCGCTCGTGGAAGACCGAGGCGAGGTTCGCCAGCGTGAGGCCGCGCGTCCGCTTGTCCCGCGTGACGATGGCATAGGCCAGCGCGGTATCGTAGTGTTCCAGCGCTTTGGCGTATTCCTTTTCCTGTTGCAGCAGTTGGCCGAGGTCGCTGTTGACCACCATCGTCTGGTTCGGCGTTTCGGCCAACGGCAACGCCGCCCGGAGCTGTTCGATCCCCTTTGAGGCCAAGCCGGCCTTGGCATACGCCTTGCCGAGGCAGTGACGTGATTCGAAATAATCCTTTTTCGCTTCCACCGATTTTTGTCCGGCGGCGATGGCGGCCGAATAATTCCCCTTCTCCAGCGCTTCGGCGCAGGCGGCGGCGTCCTTTTTGTATTCCGGCGTGAAAAAGCTGATCGCGTATGCCGGAGCGGCGCAGGCAAGCAGGAAGGCCAGCGCGGCGGCGGCGCGGGAAAATAAAAGTTTTGGGTGCATGGATGTTATTTTGCGGCGAAACCGCTTCACTTGCAAATATTTCCCGTTTGGCCGATGCTGGATGCCACACAACGGGTTAAATTGTCATCCTGAGCCGCAAGCGAAGGATCTCTTTCCGAAAAGGGATTCTTCGCTACGCTCAGAATGACAAAAATAGGTATACCGGCTATGAACGACGGCAGAACAAAAATCATCGCGGCATTCGCGGCGGTCTACACCTTCTGGGGGTCCACCTACCTTGCCATCCGTTTTGCCATCGAGACCCTGCCGCCGTTTTTGATGTCCGGCGTGCGCTTTGTCATCGCCGGGGGGCTGCTCTTCGGCTATATGGCGCTGAAGGGGGAGAAGCTCCCCACCACGCGGCAGTGGCGTTCCACCGCCCTCATCGGCGCGCTGTTGCTGCTCGGCGGCAACGGCGGAGTGGTCTATGCGGAAGAGCGGGGGGTGGCATCCGGCCTCACCGCGCTGCTGGTGGCCACCGTGCCGATCTGGATGGCGCTGCTTGACTGGAGAAGCAGGGGCCGCCTCAATCCCGGAGCGTGGGTGAGCATGGGGCTGGCGTTCGGCTTTTTGGGCGTGGCGCTTTTGGTGCTGCAAAACGGCGCGGCGGAGGTGCATATCGATGCCATCGGCGCGGCTGTGCTGCTGGCGGCGTCCCTTTCGTGGGCATATGGCAGCATCTGGGCCCGCACGGCCGATCTTCCCCGCTCTTCGCTGCAAACCACCGGTATGCAGCTATTGATGGGGGGGCTGTGGCTCTGCATCGCCGGACTGCTGAAGGGGGAGGCCGCGCACGTTGGGGCGGCGGCCTGGAGCGTCCGCTCGGTCGCCTCCTTCTTTTACCTTATCTTTTTCGGCTCCATCATCGGCTACAGCGCGTATGTATACATCCTGAAGATGAGCAGCCCGGCCAAGGCTGGCACCTATGCATATGTAAACCCCGCCATCGCGGTCTTCCTCGGCTGGGCGCTGGCGGGGGAGAAAGTCACTGGCATCACCATTGTGGCCGCCATGATCATCATCGCCTCGGTGGCGCTTATTACCATGCGTCCGCGCGGAGCCCCGGCGCGGGAATAGGGGAGACGGGCTTTCCCATCCCAATGTACGGTTTGTCTTATAGGCGGTAAAGAAAGACGAATGCCGCGGCGAAGAAGATGGACAGATAGAGTTCGGCGAAGCCGAGGGCGCGGAGCGCCGCCGGGGGTTGCAGATAAAAATAGAGCGTCGTGAAAAAGCCGGGGATGAACGCCGCCACCGGCAATAACGGCGCGCCGAGTTTTTTAGCGATGACCAGCGCCGCGAGCGGCGAGAGGAAGGCCAACCCCAGGTTTTGCATAAAAACGGCCTTAAGCGTGACGGCGTGCTTTTGCGATTGTTGCGCCAGCGCCGGGATGAAACCCCCCAGCCGCACAACCCGCCGCGCCGCGACCGAGCGTTCCAGCATGAAGAGGAGCGTCAGCGCCCAGGGCGCGACATGCGGCAGATCGAATCTCCCCGATACGGCGAACGCGCCGAGAAACGAAAGGGCCACCGAGAGGAATATAAGCCCGCCGAACTCGAATGCCGCGCTGCGCCCAAATCCTTCCGCCGCGGCTCCCAGCGCCATGGCGAACACCAGCGCCAACCCGCCGTAGAAGGGGAGCGTCCACGGGTTGATGGCGGCGGTGACAACGGTGAACATGAGCGCCGCCACCGCGTAGACGGCGAACCAAAAGACGATGTTGCCGTCTTGCGCCGCCCCCTTCTTCCACCCCTTGTATATGATGCGGGCCGGGGTGTACGCCATGAAGCCGGCGAAAACCGACAACAGTAACGGGGCCATCACGGAGTGATCCCCCTCCGCGCAACCGGCGCCAACGGTCAGCGGCAGGAACACCCACGCCCAAAGGCCGTGTTCTTTCGGGAAAACCGGTTTGCGTATGTCGATCATGGCCCCCTTA
>JACRGQ010000054.1 GCA_016217735.1 Nitrospinota bacterium | reverse complement strand
GGATGTTCTTTTTTGATTTGAGGATTTCCAGCGCCTTCGGTTCGTAATCCGGCGCGACCACCGCTTCCACAAAGGTCTTGCCGATTTCTTCGGCGGTGGCGGCGGTGAGCGTGGTGTTAAACCCGAGGATGGAGCCGAACGCCGAGACCGTATCGCAGGCATAGGCTTTTTTGTAGGCGGTAAGCTGATCGCCGTCCACCGCCGCGCCGCAGGGGTTGGTGTGCTTGATGACCACGGCGCTGTGGCCGTTTTTGAATTCGCGGGTGAGGCCGAGCGCCGCCGAGATGTCGAGTATGTTGTTGTACGAAAGCTCCTTGCCCCAGAGCTGGTTCTCGCCGGTGTAAATGCCGTCTTCCGCCGTGGTGTAAATCCCGGCGCTCTGGTGCGGGTTTTCGCCGTAGCGCAGTTCCTGGATTTTTTTGTATTCCAGCCTGAGCGAGTCGGGCTGTTTCGCGCCGGAAAGATAGGTGGTGATGGCGTTATCGTAGGCGCTGGTGCGGGCGAACGCCTTGGCCGCGAGGCGGCGGCGTTCTTCGATGGTGATTTCCCGTCCGGCGCGGATGGCGTCGATAATCATCGGATAGTCAGCGGGATCGACGACGATGACAACATCCTCGTGGTTTTTCGCCGAGGAGCGGATCATCGAGGGGCCGCCGATATCGATGTTCTCGATGGCCTCTTCGTCGGAGACGCCCGCTTTGGCGATGGTTTGCTCAAACGGATAGAGGTTCACCACCACCATGTCTATCGGCTTGATGCCGTTCTGTTTCATGGCGTCCATGTGGGCCGGCACGCCGCGCCGCCCCAAAATGCCGCCGTGTATCTTCGGGTGCAGCGTCTTTACGCGCCCGTCCATGATCTCCGGCGAGCCGGTGTGGTCGGATATTTTCACCACCGGGATGCCGTTGCCGGTCAGCGATTTGGCGGTGCCGCCGGTGGAAAGGATCTCGACCCCCGCGTCCCTGAGCGCGCGCGCCAGGTCGATAAGTCCCGTTTTGTCGGATACCGAGAGAATGGCCCGTTCAATTTTTTTGGTGTTCATGAAGCGCATAGTTTAATCACCGCCCCGCCCGTTCGTCAACCCCGGGATTTTCTTTATTTCAAGGCGGGCGTTCCGGGAGGTTTTTTCCCGGATTGAGCGCCGTGCGGCCCCGGCAAATAATCCCGTATTTTTTAGGTGGGGGACATTGTAAAATACGCCTGACCGTATTTTGGGTGATCTACGGGGAATGGGCCGCTTGGCTTGCATGGGCGGCGGTTTTTTTGTCAACTGATTAACAAGGACACACAGATGAACAACAACGTGGCTACCGGTTATTCAGGCAAGGACAAGCTGGTTCTCGGCCTTGCCATCGCATTCACGTACATCCTCATGATTTTTGGCAACGTGGTGACGACAACCGGCTCCGGCATGGCCTGCCCCGACTGGCCGCTCTGCTACGGCACGGTGAATCCTCCCAAGGCGATATCCGTATGGATCGAGTGGGGGCACCGCCTCATCGGCGGCGTTACCGGCTTTCTGATTCTCGCCGCCGCGTTCCTCACCTGGAAAAAAGCCGGCCCCGCCATACGCTTCTTCCTCAAGGTGGCGGTGGTTACGATCGTGGCGGCCATTTTGCTTGGCGGCGCCATCATCATCGTCGACGCGCCGTTGCTCGATTCCTTCAAGCGTATCGCGGTGGTAAGCAGCCACATCATTTCTTCCACCATCATTTTCGCCACATTGATTATCGCTTACCATTCCGTTTCGTCCCGCGCGGCGGAGGCCGCCGACCGCTTTTACATCTTCCTGTTCGTCCTGACATTCGCGCAGATCGTCATCGGCATCGTTGTGCGTTATGCGAACGCGTCGATGGCCTGCCCCGATTGGCCGCTCTGCCAAGGGAGCATCCTGCCGCCCAGTTTCTCGTTTGAAGTGCTGTTGCATTACACGCATCGCCTGATCGCGTATGTCATTTTCGGCGTTACGCTGTGGAAATTTACTGCCGCGCGCAAGGCGGGCGCTCCCGCGCGCCGCGATGCGATCACCTTTGGGCTGGTGCTGCTGCAGGCGTCCATCGGCATCGGCATCGTACAGACGGTCATGTTCCTCCCCCTGCTGGTCATGCATGGCGCGGCCGGCTTCGCCCTGCTGGGCTGGACCGCCTGGCTTGGCGCGCCGGGCATGACGGGCGCGCGGGCGGCTGAAAAATAATGTCTCATGGCCCAAGCGGGGATTTTCTTGGATAAAAAGCAGTTCACGGGATTGATGATCCTCCCGAAGCCGGGGATTGTCGCGCTGGTTATCGTATCCGGCATCACCGGCCTCTATTTGGGGGGCCACGGCGTCCTTCATACCCGGATTGCTTTCTGGACCCTCTTGGGGCTGGCGCTCTCCACCGCCGGTTCCGCGGTGCTCAATAACTTCATCGACCGCGACATCGATTCGGTGATGAACCGCACCAAAGGGCGGTCGCTCCCCTCCGGCGCGGTATCCGCCAGCGCCGCTTATTTTATCGGCACCGGGCTGGTGCTGGCGTCGCTGATCATCATGAAAATCGCCGTCGGCGCGCAGGCGACGCTATTGACCGGCATGGCGGTTTTCATTTATGTGGTTCTCTACTCGCTCTTTCTGAAGCGGCACACGCCGTTCGCCACCCATATCGGCGGCATCGCCGGCGCCATGCCGCCGCTTATCGGCTACGCGGCGGCCCACGGCGGCATCGATATTCATGCCGTGGTTCTTTTCCTTATCATCGTGGTTTGGCAGCAGCCGCACTTCTGGTCGCTCGCGCTGAAATACCGCGAGGATTATGCCCGCGCCGGCGTGCCGAATCACGCGGTGGCGATGGGTGTGGAGCCGACCAAGAGGCGGATCATGGCGTATGTGCTGGTGCATTTGCCGATGATGGTTCTGCCGTATCAGGTTGGCATGGCGGGAAAGTGGTATCTCGCCACGGCGATGGCGATGACCCTGGTGTATATAGCCTTGACGGCGCGCTTCGTGTTTTCCAACCGGGACAAGGAGGTGGCGATTTTCCATTTTTCGAACATATATCTGGTTGTGGTGTTCGGCGCGATGATAGCCGACGCGGTCAACCTGTAAAGGGAGCACCATGAGAAATTCCTATTACGGCAAATGGTTCATGCTTTCCATCGTTTCGCTCGGACTGGGCGGGGGCTTCGCGTTTCTCATCGGCATGGCGCGCGCGCCGTTCGCCGAAAAATATTTCCCCCAAAACTACTTTCAGCACGCGCTGGTGGGGCATGTGAACCTCGCCATCCTCTTTTGGCTCCTTCTCTCCACCATGGTGGTCTGGTGCTATCATCTTAAGACCGGGGGGCTGAAGCCGGCGCTTTGGCTGGCGGGCATCGGCACCGCGTTGGTGGCGTTCACCGCGCTGTTCGGCGGCGGCGACGCGGTGCTGAACAACTACGTCCCGGCGCTGGTGAATCCGGTCTTCTTCGCCGGCCTCGCGCTTTTTTTCATCGGGTTTTCGCTGAACGTATTCCGCTTCGCCAAAGAGGCCGCGGCGAACCTTGCCAGCGACGACATGGTGTTGAACGCCATCGGCGCGGGGGTGATGATCGGTATCGTGCTGGCGGCGGCGGTGGCGGTGAGCCTCGTCAAGCTGGGGCCGGACATCAACGATTATTCCCAGCAGATGTATTACGAACGGCTCTTCTGGACGCCCGGCCACATCCAGCAGTTCCTGAACGGCTCGATGCTGGCGGCGGTCTGGTATGCGCTGGCGCGCCTGAACACCGGCGGCGAGTTGAAATTCTGGCCCGTGCTCAAAGCGGCCAACAAGGTGTTTATCGTTTCGTCGGTGCTGCTCTTTTCGCTTCTATTCTTCATGGATCCGATGGACAGGCCGATGCGGATTGGGGCCGAGATCATCTATGGTATCGGCCTTGGAATCCCGCTTTTCATGCACATCGCCAATATCCTCCGGCAGGTGAAGCGCGATTTCAGCAGCCCCACGACGGTGGCTCTGTTTTTCTCGATAGCCATTTACCTCTACGGCATTTTTATTGCCTACGGCGGTTTTGATAACGATACCCGCGTGCCGGCGCACTACCACGGCGCGGTCACCGCACTGACGCTGGCGCTGATGGGCTTTGCGTGGCATATGCTCACCAAGGACGGCCTCGCCATCATCTTCCCCCGGTTGGCGAAATCACAGCCTTACATCTATGGCGTGGGGATGATTTTGTTCATCTCCGGCCTTTTTGTCTCCGGCATTTTCGGCGCGCCGCGCAAAACCCCCGGCACCGCCTGGACCGACAATCCGGTCGTTCTCGCCAGCATGTCTTTGATGGGTATCGGCACGCTGCTGTCGGTATTGGGCGGCATAGCCTTCGTCCTCTATGTCGCCGCCACGCTGATAAAAAATCGCCGCGCCGCCTAATCTCTGCCGATTTATCTATCATTTGCGTCCCCGCCTTCGCGGGGATGAACTCCGGCGGGAATCCAGAAAGGGAGGCGCGGAATGGATTTTACCGGAGCGGCGGAACTGTTTTCACAATCCGTCGCGGAAATACCCTTTAAGGGCACAATCCGCGCCGGGCTTTAAGGGGACATACTATCAAAGCTCTCTCCTAACTTGGCGCTACGCGCCAATGGACGAATGAATTCGCCCCTACCTAAAGAATTTTCCAATACGATGGGAACTCTATGGCCCATCGCTGCCGGTGAGGGAGCGCATCCCGGCATGGATGCCGGGATAGGATGCGAGCCGGCCCGAAGGCGCCGGAGCGTGGCGCGCGGCCAAAACGGCTTTGTGGCGGCATGCGGCAATATATGTGTAACTGTGCGATCATAACCATTAAAATATTGTGAGTGGTGGAAGCGCCATTTTTTCCTTCACTGGCCCATTTAAATAGTGGATAAGGCGCGGTCCAATAGGGGGTTAATGATGAAATCATTATTGATTGTTTCACTGATTGCGGCCTTGCTCGGCTCTAGTAACGATGCTGTGGCCAAAAGGTTCCGGGATTCCTACACCACGCCCGGCTTCCTGAAGGCGTGGGAGTGGGCGGGGCAAAGCGGCGACTTGGAACATGGCGGCGCGACGGCCGCCGAGATGAAGGCGCTCGTCGGCAAAATGCTGGAACTCCGCGAACTGTTGAAGGCTTCGCCGGTCGCGGGCCGGCCCGTGGGCTACAACACGATTCTTACGGGCCACTTCGAACCATTTCATTTACCCGAGCGGCACGATCTGAAGGCGCGGGATTTCCCGTTGAGGGCGCTCATCTGGTTCGGCGCGTTCCCGCAGGAGTTTGATGACAACGGCAAACTGCTTCCGACAATCGGAGAAACGACCCTGATGGCGTTCAAGGTCAATATGCTGCCTATGTGGGTGGAAAATCCCACGGAGTGGAGTGACCAGCTTACCGATGTTTCGCTCCATCCGCGGCACTTCAAGGATTTGGCCGGACTGCCGCACTTCGGCGACATCGTCGTGCTGAAGAGGAACTCCAGGCCCCTGTGGCTGCCCGTAAGCTTTGAGGAGTCGTTCAAGCTTATTCTGGCACAACGGAAGCAGAAGGTTGCGGAATTCGAAAAGAAGGCGGCCGAGTTGCGGAAGGACTACGCCGACTATATCACCCCGGCTCACCGCGCGGAGCGGCAGGAGAACTACAAGCTTGCATCGCGATCCCAGAAAGACCCCGCGGCGTTTCTTGCGCAGATGGATCAGCTCGACCGGACCAGTGAAGAAGTAATGTGCAAGCAGGCTGAAGGGGCGGCTCCGGACAGGGATTGGCACTGGTGGGCCGATGCAATCGCCAAGGTCAAGGAAGCCGAACGCGATTTCGCGTCCCTATCGGCCGAGCAGAAGGCGGCGCCAGCCTGCTACATGGATCAATCGAGAAGCCCGAATCCGGACACGCGCCTGCCGGTCAGTTTTGTGCCGATCGATACGCCGCAATGCCGCCCGGTGATCCGCCCCAATTGGAGCTACTTCGACCCGGCGCTGCCGCGCACGGCAATCCAGTTACTGACGGTTTGGGTGAGGGACTGTCCAGCGGCGAAGCCCTCAAAAGACGGCAACCCGGCCGGCTGTGCGGCGAACATGGCTTTGCTGCAGAGCCTCGACTGGGAAGCAGTGAAAGCGATCATGGATCGATAATGCGATACTCCGGCAGAAGAGGACTCCTTCAGGCCTTCTCTTCTGTGTACCACCTCGGAAAATAGTCCGGAGCGGCATATCTGGCAATTCCATCGGTACGATTCGAGCACCATTCAAATAGCCGGGCTGATGCGCAAAGTTTCAGCATCTCCACCGCAACCCTTGAGCCGTCGGCTAAACCGAAGGCATGGGCGGCTTCTTCCGCGACTTGGCGGACATTCATCTTCCTTCCCTCAAACAACAAAAGGAGCTGAAGGGCTTGTGGCGATATTTCGTAAGCCTCATGGGACTCTCTCAGGTATACCAGGCTTGTGGACAATTGGCCTGGGGGCCGATGGTTCGGGCGGGTGGTTGCCTCTTGAAACCTTAACCGGTCAACAAACTGAAACGAATAGCCATCCAACTCCTCGATGCAGACGGCGTTGGTGATTAGCGGCAGCAATCCCCCGTATGCGTGGCGGTCTATCGTGGCATTTTCGTCCTGTTGGAAGATCTCGAAAATATGGGCTTTTTCCTCCCGGCTCATGCCGCCCGCTTCCTCAAACGGCAGCACGGAGGCAAGCAGTCCGCTATTCCTTGCACCCGACTCGGCAAGTACTTTTATCCCGTACCGTTCCGGTTCGCGCGCCATTTGCGAAGTGGCGCTAAGCTGGAATTGAAATGTCTGTATGTGCGGCGCGACATCCCGGTTTTCATGGCAAAATTTATAAACCGACAGTGCCTCTTCGTATGTGGAGGTGGGTATATCGTAAATGATGTTCACTTGGCCGAACCTAAAGCCGCTTGTCCTGCAGTTGTCGTAGAGCCTTCTATACACAGCGTCTTAAATAATTGCGCATAGTCTTTTAAGCTGTCCGTTTGGCCTCAGCCATTTATCCAACTGTTTTCCGATAACGACAATCAACTCCTCAAGGCTTTTGAAATACCTGTTATGGGTGCATAGGCGTC
>JACRGQ010000053.1 GCA_016217735.1 Nitrospinota bacterium | reverse complement strand
GGTAATGATATGAAACTTAAAGGCGCGCAAATTGTTGTGGAAAGCCTTATCGCCGAAGGGGTGGATACCATTTTCGGCTTTCCGGGCGGGGCGGTGTTGCCGCTCTACGACGCGCTCTACGGCGCGAAACTGAAGCACATTCTGGTGCGGCACGAGCAGGGTGCGGCGCACATGGCCGACGGCTATGCCCGCGCCACCGGCCGTTGCGGCGTGGCGCTGGTCACCAGCGGCCCCGGCGCCACCAACACGGTAACCGGCATCGCCACGGCGTATATGGATTCCATTCCGATGGTGATTCTTACCGGCCAGGTGCCGGTGGGGCTGATCGGCAACGACGCCTTCCAGGAAGCCGATATCGTGGGGATCACCCGTCCCTGCACCAAGCACAGCTATTTGGTGCGCGACGTGAACGACCTGGCGCGGACCATCAAGGAGGCGTTTTACATCGCCACCACCGGCAAGCCCGGCCCGGTGCTGATCGACCTCCCCAAGGACGTGCTCAACGCCGCGGCGGAATTCGAATATCCGAAGACGGTCTCGTTGCGCAGCTACAATCCCACCGTGGAGGGACACCCGGCGCAGGTGAAACGCGCTTTCGAGGCGATGAAGCAGGCCAAACAGCCGGTGCTCTACATCGGCGGCGGCATGATTTTGGCCAACGCCAGCGCCGAACTGGCGAAGTTCGCCAAAAAAACCCGGATGCCGGTGACCACCACGCTGATGGCGATGGGGGCGTATCCCACGCGCGATGATCTCTTTTTGGGAATGCTTGGCATGCACGGCACCTACGCGGCCAACATGGCGATGCACGAGTGCGATGTGATGGTCTGCCTCGGCGCGCGGTTTGACGACCGGGTGACCGGGCGGCTGGACGCCTTCGCCAAAAACTGCACGGTCATCCATGTGGACATCGATCCGACCTCCATCAGCAAGAACGTGACGGCGCACATTCCGGTGGTGGCCGACCTGCTGGACGTGATGAAAAAGCTTAACGCGCTGGCGGAGAAGGATGCCATTGACTGGGACGACAAGCACCGCCCCTGGCTCACGCGGTTGGAGGAGTGGAAATCGCTCTATCCGCTGCGCTACGGAAAAAGCGAAACGGGAATCATCAAGCCGCAGTTCGTGGTGGAACAGGCGTGGGAGGCGGCGAAAGGCCGCGACCCGATCTGGACCACCGAGGTGGGGCAGGCCCAGATGTGGGCGGCGCAATTCCTCCAGTTTGATGGGCCGCGGACGTTCCTCTCTTCCGGCGGGCTGGGCACGATGGGTTACGGCTTGCCCGCCGCCATTGGCGCGCAGGCGGCGTTTCCGGGCCGGCTGGTGGTGAATATCGCCGGCGACGGTTCGATTCAGATGAACATTCAGGAGATGATCACGGCGGTGCAATACAGCTTGCCCGTAAAGACCGTCATCCTGAACAATGGCGTGCTGGGCATGGTGCATCAATGGCAGGAGTTGTTCCACGGCAAACGCTATTCGAGCAGCGAATTCCAGATGAATCCGGACTTTGTGAAGCTGGCCGAGGCGTACGGCGCGGTGGGGATGCGCATCACGAAGGAAGCCGACGTGCGCCCCGCGCTGGAAGAGGCGTACCGGATCAACAAGCCGGTGCTGATGGACTTCGTCGTGGAAAAAGAGGAAAAAGTGTTTCCGATGGTTCCCGCGGGCGGCACCGTAAAAGAAATGATGTTGCTGTGAAGGAGGCCATGCCATGAAACACACCATTTCCGTGCTTGTGGAAAACCGGTTCGGCGTGCTGGCCCGCGTGGCGGGGCTGTTCTCCGGCCGCGGCTTCAACATCGAATCGCTCACCGTGGCCGAAACGGAGGATGCGGCGGTCTCGCGCATGACCATCGTCACGCGCGGCGAGGACCGGATCATCGAACAGATCAACAAGCAGCTCAACAAGCTGATAGACGTGATCAAGGTGGTGGATGTCACCGCCGAGGAGCATGTGGAGCGCGAACTGCTGTTGGTGAAGCTGAACGCGGAGGAAAAAAACCGCGCGGAGATACTCCGCATGGTGGAGATATTCCGCGGGAAGATCGTCGATGTTTCGGCGAAGAGTTACACCGTGGAGATATCGGGCGGCGACCGCAAAATCGAAGCCTTTATCGAGATGGTCCGCCCGCTGGGGATGCAGGAGATGGCCCGCAGCGGCAAAATCGCCCTCCCGCGCGGGACGGGCGCATCGGCGCCCAAAGCCAAAAAGCCGAAAAGTGGCGGCTGACGGATTCAGGAATAAAAAGAAACAACGACACGCATTTTTAACCAAGGAGAATTGTTAATGGCCGCGAAGATGTACTACGAAAAAGACACCGACCTCAAATATATCGCCAAAAAGACCGTGGCGGTTATTGGCTACGGATCGCAGGGGCATGCGCACGCGCTGAACCTCAAGGAGAGCGGCGTGAAAGTGGTGGTCGGTCTGCGCCCCGGCAGCCGCTTTGAAGCGCTGGCGAAGCGCGACGGCCTCGAAGTGAAAACCGTCGCCGAGGCCGCCAAGGCCGCGCAGGTAATCATGATGCTGGTGCCGGATCACGTGGCCGCCGGCCTGTATCACGAAGAGGTGCGCCCGAACATGAAGGCGGGCGCGGCGCTGGCCTTCGCCCACGGCTTCAACATTCACTTCAGCCAGATCGTGCCGCCGGCGGATATCGACGTCTTCATGGTCGCCCCCAAGGGGCCGGGCCACCTGGTCCGCCGCCAGTACCAGCAGGGGGGGGGCGTGCCGTGCCTCATCGCCGTGTACCAAAACGCCACCGGCGACGCGATGAATGTGGGGCTGGCCTACGCGCGCGGCATCGGCGGCGCGCGCGCCGGCATCATCGAGACCACGTTCAAGGAAGAAACCGAAACCGATCTCTTCGGCGAACAGGCGGTACTGTGCGGCGGGGCGTCCGAACTGGTCCGCGCCGGTTTCGATACGCTGGTGGAAGCGGGCTACCAGCCCGAAGTGGCCTACTTCGAATGTCTCCACGAGCTTAAGCTGATCGTCGACCTCATGTTCGAAGGGGGAATCGCCAATATGCGCTACTCCGTCTCCGACACCGCCCGCTACGGCGACGTGACCCGCGGCCCGCGCGTGGTGAACGCCGAGACCCGCAAGGAGATGAAAAAAATCCTCTCCGAAATCCAGCGCGGCGAATTTGCCCGCGAGTTCATACTGGAAAACCGCGTCGGCCGCCCGATGTTCAACGCATTGGTGAAAAAAGACGCCGACCACCTCATCGAAAAGGTGGGCGAAAACCTGCGTTCCATGATGCCCTGGGTTGGCAAGAAGATCCAGGACTGAACGGGTGATGAAAATAGCATCGGACGCATGGATGTTCTTTATTCCCGTTGCCGGCATTGCCGTTGGCTTTTTTTTGGGGAGAATGCCTGTCATGGGAAGCGCCGCCTTGATAATGGCGGCGTTCATTCTCTTTTTCTTCCGCGACCCGGAGCGGGTGATACCGGCGGAGCCGAATGCGGTGGTCTCGCCGGCCGACGGCCTGCTGCATAAGATCGACACCGACTGGTTCGATCCCGAAACGGGGGAGAAGCGCACCCGCGTTTCCATCTTCCTTTCGGTGTTCAACGTGCATGTCAACCGCTTCCCGGTTTCGGGCAAGATAATCAAGCGGGAAGCCCGCGAAGGGAAATTTCTCGCCGCGTTCAACCATCTCGCTTCCGAGGATAACGCGCAGGTGGTATTGGTGATCGATTCGCCGTATGGCCGGGTGGGGGTGAAACAGATCGTTGGGCTTATCGCCCGCCGCATCGTTTGCCATGCCCGGTTGGGACAGGATGCGGTGAAAGGGGAACGCTACGGCCTCATGCGCTTCGGCAGCCGGATGGACGTTACCGTTCCCTCCAGCGCCGAAATCAAGGTGAAAGTGGGGGACAAGGTGCAAGCCGGTTCCACCATTCTGGCCCTGCTGCGGTAGGGGCGGGTTTCAAACCCGCCCGTACAAAACCCGCCCCTGCGGGTTAAAAAAGGGCTTCCTGGCCGGATGGGGGCGTGAGGGAAAAATGCCGGTAGGCGGCGGCGCTGGCCACCCGGCCGCGCGGCGTCCGCTGGATGTAGCCGTTCTGCAGCAGGTACGGCTCCAGCACGTCCTCAATGGTCTCTTTTTCTTCGTTGATGGCGGCGGCAAGCGTATCGAGGCCCACCGGTCCGCCGCCGAATTTTTCGATGATGGTCAACAGGAGCAGCCGGTCCATCCGGTCGAATCCCTTCTCGTCCACCTCTATCATTTTGAGCGCCGCATCGGCCGTCGTTGAATCAATGTTGCCGTTCCCCTTCACCTGCGCGTAATCGCGCACGCGCCGCAACAGGCGGTTGGCGATGCGCGGCGTGCCGCGCGAGCGGCGGGCGATTTCCCCCGCGCCGTCATCGGTGATCGCCACGTTGAGGATGTTCGATGAACGCCGGACGATGGCGGCCAGCTCGGCATCCGTGTAAAACTCCAGCCGGTGGATGATGCCGAACCTGTCGCGCAGCGGCGAGGTGAGCAGCCCCGCGCGGGTAGTTGCCCCCACCAAGGTGAACGGCGGTATGTCCAGCTTCACCGAACGGGCCGAAGGGCCTTGCCCGATCATGAGATCGATGTTGCCGTCCTCCATCGCCGGGTAGAGTATCTCTTCCACGGCGGGACTCAGGCGGTGTATTTCGTCAATGAACAGGATTTCCCCCTCGGAAAGATTTGTGAGAATGGCGGCGAGGTCGCCCGCGCGCTCGATGACCGGGCCGCTGGTGGCGCGTATCTGCACGCCGAGTTCCTGCGCGATGATGTGGGCCAGCGTGGTTTTGCCCAGTCCCGGCGGGCCGTAGAAGAGGACGTGATCCAGCGCTTCGCCGCGCTGCTTCGCCGCCTGCACGAAGATGCGGAGGTTTTCCTTTATCATTTCCTGCCCCACATATTCGTCCAGCTTGCGGGGGCGGAGCGTTTTTTCGACGGACGGGTCTTCCCCCTCCGGCCCGATAATCCGCGTCTCTTTCACCTGTTTGCCCTGGCTTCAAGAATGTCGAGCAGCCAGTCGGCATCACGTCTCATACCGGAACAGCCTCCCGCAGAACTTCGTCCAGCAATTCGTATATGGTCATGGTTGTTGTTTCACCGGGGGTGCGGGGGGCTGGAGTTCCGTCACCGCGCCGTTTTTGATTGTGAAGATGGAGGGGATTTTCTCCAAGACTCCGCCGGAGGTGGCGTATACCCCGCCGCTGACGCCGCTGTAGTACGGCAATGCGTCGAGCGCGGCGGTCACCTTGCTCTTGGAATCATTCCCGCTTTCAATGAGCGAGAGCAGCAACATCATCGCGTCGTAGTAGCGCGCCGTTACGGCGTCCGGCATTCCCCCCAACGCCGAGTCGTATGTTTCCACGAAATTTTTCACATCCGGGCGCTTGATGGAAGGGGCGAATTCGCCGGGGAATACAGCGTCTTCGGCGTATTTCCCGGCGATGGAGATGAAGCTGGGGTGCAGATAACTGTCGGTACCCAGCACCCGCACTTGCGTGATGTTATAGAAAGAAAGCGCCGGCAGGATGAGCCCGACCTGCTCATAATTTCCGGCGATGAAGACCGCTTCGTAGGCGGTTTTCAGCGCGAAGGAGAAATTGGTGCGGGTTATCGGCAGGCTTTTCACCTTGGTGATGATGGGATAGGAAAGCGCGCCTTGATACAGTATCCGCAAGCCGTCGTTGAGGCTGTCCAGCGATTTATCGATGTTCTCCTGCACATAACTGAAAATCAGCTTGCGCAGGGCGTTGTCGTCGAGGCCGCCGATTCCTTCGAGTTGGGCGCGGAAATCGGTCTGGCTGCGTTCGTAGGGGCGGCTTTCCAGCATCGTGCCGCCGTCAGCCTCCACCGCGCTGATGAACGCCGCCCGCATTTCCTCGCCCTTCTTGCCGGACGGGTAGATCATCGCGAAGGTTTTGAGGTTGAGGGAGCGGAGGGCGTAATCGGCGATGAACCGGGCCTGGTCCCGCGGGGTCGATCCCATCTGGTAAAAAAAGCGTTTCTGATCCGGGGCCAGGTCGGTGGCGTCGTCGTTGGAGACGGAAAGCACCGGCAGGGCGAACCGGTGCGATTCGGCAAGCGCGGCGTCCAGCGTGGCCGGGGAGAAAAGCCCCACCACCCCGGTCACGGCGTTGTCGGCGGCCAGTTCGCGCATGGCGGTTGCCGACGCCTGCGGGTTGCCGCCGGCATCCTTGATAACGAGTTTCAGATGCGCCCGCTCCACCAAAGAGCTTTTCATGGAAATGGCCAGTTGTATCCCTTTCAACGCTTGCGCGCCCATATCGGCATTATCGCCGGAAAGCGGCAGCACGGCGCCGACCGTGAGGTGATCGACGGCCTCGGAAACGGCCTCGGAAACGGCCGCGGAGGCGGCCGGAGGGGGCGCCGGCGGGGCAACGGTAAAAATATCGGCCGGCGCCGCGAGGCCGGGGAAGTCGTGCTCAAGGCGCGCCTTGATCTTCTCCAGGTTCAGGATGTCGCTTTTCTTGCCGTAGTGGCGGGCAAGCTCCATGAGGGCAAACTGCGCCGGATAGGCCGCGCCGTATTTTTCCGCCACGGCAAGCAGGTCGGTATCGTTGGCGGTGACGTGCAGGATTTCTTTTATTTTCCGGTCGGCCGGTTCGCGGTGGGAGGTATTGAGTTTGACGCACTCCACCAAGGCTTCCACCGCTTTTTGGGCCCGGCCCGCCTGGTGATGGTTGTCGCCGATATAGTAAAGGGCGGCCCCTTTTTGCGGCGGCGTGGAGGCCTTCGCCAGCGCGGCTTGCAGGGCCGAGCCGGCTTCGTCGTAGCGGCGCAGCGCGGTAAGCGAGGCTCCCAGGCCGGTCATCGCCTCGGTTGCGTAAGACGAATTGGGGAACTGATCCGCCACGGCGCCGTAGTAGGCATTGGCGTAGCCGTAGTTGCGGTTTTCAAAGTGGTGGTTGGCCAAATGAAAGTAGGCGCCGTCGCTGCGCGGGTCTTTCGGGTACTGCTCCACGATTGCCTGCCAGACATCCAGCTCGGCGCCGCGGTCGGCCGCTTTTTTCGCCTCGTCCGCTTTTTTGAGCAGATCGCCCAACGGCATCTTGGGCAGTTGCTGGCGCGGGCGGGCGGGCGGTTCCGCGGATGCGCGCGGCACGGCGAGGACGAGAAAAAAAACCGCGAGCATTCCCGCGAACATTCCGGCAAAACGGCTATTTGATGTCATATTTTACAAGTTTATACCGAAACTGGCGGAGGTTCATATTCAAAAGCCGGGCCGCCTCTTTTTTCGAGCCGCCGGCCGTGGCAAGGGCGCCAATGACCATCTGTTTTTCTATTTCTCCCACTTTCTTCTCCAAATCGATGCCGCCGGGGGGGAGCGTGATGCGCATCCCGCCGGGTGAGGGGGCGCGGCAACTTTCGGGGAGGTTCTCGGCGGAAATCCATTTGCCGGTCTCCAGCACCACGGCGCGTTCGATTGCGTTCTCCATCTCGCGCACATTACCCGGCCAGCCGTACTCCTCCAGCAGGCGCATCGCTTCGGGACTGATGCCCTGTATTCCCTGTCCGCCGGCGGCGGTGAATTTTTGGAGGAAATGTTTCGCCAGCACCGGTATGTCCTCGCGCCGCGTGCGCAGCGGAGGCATTTCGATGTTCACCACGTTCAGGCGGTAGAAGAGGTCTTCGCGGAACAGGCCCTCTTTCACCAGCGCCGCCAAATCCTTGTTGGTGGCGGCGATGAAGCGGACATCCACCTTGATATTCGCCACGTCCCCCACGCGCCGGATTTCGCGTTCCTGGATGGCGCGCACCAGCTTCACCTGCAGGGAGAGCGGCATTTCCCCCACTTCGTCGAAAAAGAAGGTGCCGCCCCGCGCCGCTTCCAGCAACCCCGGCTTGTCGGTCACCGCGCCGGTGAACGCCCCCTTTTTGTGGCCGAAGAGTTCGCTTTCCAGCAGTTGCTCCGGCATGGCGCCGCAGTTGATGGAAAGGAGCGGTTTTGCCGCGCGGGGGCCGAGCGCATGGATGGCGCGGGCGGCCAACTCTTTGCCGGTGCCGCTCTCGCCGGTGATTAACACCGTGCTGGCGCTTTCCGCCACGCGGGCGATGAGGTTTTTCACGTTAGCCAGCGCCGCCGATCCGCCGATGAGTTCCGCCAACCCCCCGCGGGAGCGCAGTTCCTTCTTCAGGTTCAGGTTTTCCAGGATGAGGCCGCGCCGCTCCAGCGCGTTGCGCACCACCAGCTTCAGTTCATCCACGTTGAACGGCTTGGTGATGTAGTCGTAGGCCCCCAGTTTCATCGCCTCCACGGCGCTTTCGGCCGAGGCGTAGGCGGTGAGCATGATGACCGGGCGGTCACGGTCCTTTTGCAGCGAAGCGCGCAGCACGGCGATGCCGCCGTCTTTCGGTATCTTCATGTCGGAGATCACGAGGTCGATGGCGTCCTCTCCCAGCCGCCGCGCCGCCTCGTCCGTGCCGCCCGCGGTGACCACCTGATGCCCCTCGGCGGTCAGCATGATCTCCAGCATTTCGACCATGCTCCGTTCGTCGTCGGCCACCAGTATTGTGCTCAACGCAAGACCCTCTCAATTATTCGCATGGGGATATTGTACGGCATCGGGATGCTGTTCGTACCGCCGGGAGTTGCCTCCCGGCGCCACGTCCCGGGTAATCGCCGCGGCTATAGTGCCGCCGCCGCGGCCGCTCATTTCCCCAGGCGGATGCGGGCGGCGCGGGCGTGGGCCGAAAGCCCTTCGGCGTCCGCGAAGAGCGCCACCATCTCCCCCACGGCGGAAAAATCCTTTTCCGAGTATTCGATCAGCGAGGAGCGCTTGAAAAAATCGTACACCCCCAGCGGCGAGAAAAAGCGGGCGGAGCCGGCGGTGGGGAGCACATGGTTGGGGCCGGCCATATAGTCCCCCAGCACTTCGGGGGTGTAGTGTCCCACGAAAACGGCCCCGGCGTTGCGGATGGAATGCAGGTGTTCCGCCGCGCCGTCGAAGGCAAGCTGGAGATGCTCCGCCGCCACGTCGTTCGCCAGCGAAAGCGCTTCGTCCAGCGAGCGGGTTTTGATAATGTGGAACCGGCCTTTAAGGCATTTCTTCGCGATATCCTTGCGCGGCAGCAGTTCGGCCTGGCGGGCCACTTCCGTATCCACAGCGGCGCACATCTTCGCCGAGGGGGAGACGAAGACCGGCCAGGCCAACTCGTCATGCTCCGCCTGCGAGAGGATATCGGCCGCGCACCAGGCGGGGTCGGCCGTATCATCCGCCACAATGCATATTTCGCTGGGACCCGCGATCATGTCGATGTCGACGTGGCCGAACACCAACCGCTTGGCCTCCGCCACGAAGGCGTTGCCGGGGCCGACGATTTTATCCACCCGCTTGATGGTCTTGGTGCCGAAGGCCATGGCGGCCACCGCCTGCGCCCCGCCCACGGTATAAAACTCCCGCACGCCGCAGATGTCGGCGGCAAAGAGCACCGCCGGGTTTATCTGGCCGTCCGGCGCGGGGGAGCAGATGACGATCTCCTCCACGCCGGCGACCAGCGCGGGGATGGCGTTCATCAGCACGGATGAGGGATAGGACGCCTTGCCCCCCGGCACATACAGCCCCACCCGCCTGAGCGGGCGGATGAGCTGGCCGATGCGCGAGCTGCCGGTTTTCGCGGCCCAGCTCTCCTCTTTTTGCAGGTCGTGAAAATGCACGATGTTCGAGGCGGCGAGGTATATCGCCTCTTTCAGTCCGTGGGAAATCTCCTTTTCGGCTTTTTTGAAGGCGGCGGCGGGTACTTTCACCGTTTTGGGTGTCAGCGCCAGCCGGTCGAATTTTTTGGTGTACGCGAACAGCGCGCGGTCGCCGTTCTTGCGAACGTCATCCACAATGGCGGCGGCGGCTTTGACAATCGCGGGATCGCTCTCCCTGAAACGGCCGGTCAGCCGCGTGAATTTTTTGGCGAAGTCCTTCGCCCTGGTATCAAGCTTAATCATTCCACATCCTGCAATGAATGGTAAACGCGCGGCGCGCGGTTTCGCCTCCCGCCAGTTTCAGCGGCGCGAGCGCGGTAAAACAGATTCCCTGATAAGTCGATTCAAAGCCCCCTTCCGATTGCGAGACGGTTTCTATGGGATAGCGGAGCAGCGATACCGGCGCATCGGCCCCGAAGGCCGTGGTGAAACGGAAGTATTCGTCGGTCATGGACCACTTTTCCACGGCGGCGTTTTCCCCCTTGTGATTCATCCGGTACTTTTCGTTGTTCACGGTGATGTAGCGGTCCAGCGCGTCGGCGGCCAGCAGCGTGAAGTTCCATTCCACGCCGAGGGTAAATTCAGCGGCCTGCCCGCCCATGCTGGTTATTTCATATGCGCAGGCGATTCCGGCATCCTTGCCGCCCACCGTGACGGTTTTGCGTATCTTGAGCGGCGCCACCTTGCCGTCGCGCGACAGTTGCCCCTCGCGCTCCATCACCACCACGGCGTTTTGCCCCTTCGTCTTGGCCGAAACCAGCGCATACGGCTGGCCGGCGAAATCGCCCGCTTCAACGAAGTTCTGCGCCCGCAAATCGTCCGCCGTGACGGGGGCGGCGAGAATGTGGTCGATGAACGAATAGCGCGGGTGGCGGTCAAACACCAGTTTTTCCACAAGCCCCGGTTCCTTGATGACCACCCGGTCGTTGATGGAGAGTATCTCGTCTTTCTTCGCGGCGGATTTTCCGGCGGCATCCAGTATTTTCTGGTGGTATTCCTCGGGGCGGCGCGCCATGACGTTGCTCAAATTAAAAAGCGCCGGTTTGAAATCAAGCTCCGCCAGCGCGCCCCCCTCGGCGGGCGTGAAGAGCGCGAAAAGGGCGGGGGTCTCCACCGCCACCTCTTTGCGCATCTCCGTCAGGTAGTCGCCGGTGTTCACTTCGGCCCACGCTTTCCCTTTGTGCAGCGCGGCGTCGGCGGCGCGGCCCGCGTCTATGAGGTTGGAATAAACGGCGTGGCGCAGGTTGCTGAGGTAGAGGCCGCCGAAAAGTCCGTGCCAGTAGGGGCAGTTGCACTGCCCGCGGTACAGGGCCGCGGTGATGGCGCCGCCCCCCTTCTTCGATTTTTCCAGCGCCTTTTCCACCCGTTTGCTGACGTAGAGCATCCGCTTGTGCATCTGGTTGCTCTCGGCGTATTTGGCCAAAAAGTTGTCCCACAATCCGCCGCGCAGGAATTTTTTGAACTGTTCCTTGCGCCCCTCCCCTTCGATTTGATGCACGAGCTTTGTGTGCTCGATGGCGGCCTCCGTGGGGAGCGTCCAGTGCATCATCTCTTCGTAGGAGGCCATCGGCAGGTAGATGCGGCCGCGGGGGGGGAACCGGTCCAAATATTGCGAATAGGTGACGGTTTCCACGAAACCGGCGTTTTCAGTGAGCATATTGAGGAAACGCTCAAGCCATTTTTTCCCGAAGACCCATTCATGGGTTTCGGGCCAGACGCCGAATTTTTCGCCGTCGTCGCCATAGGCAAATGCCGTGGTGCCCTGCGCGGCGACGGTGGCGCGGAAATAGGCCAGCGTCTCCTCCGGCTGTTTGAAGGGGATGGCGTAGCGCAGTTCCTTGTCGATGGGGAACACCGCCACGGCGTCGCCGTGTTTTTCGGTGACCCAGTAGCCGTACATGTCTTTTTGCCCCAGCCCGGCATAGAAAAAGTGCGTGTCGTCCAGCAGGGTGTATTCGATGCCGGCGGCGGCGAGTATTTTGGGGAGCGAGGGATCCCATATCCGCTCGGCCATCCACGCGCCGCGCGGGCGGACGCCGAAGTTTTTTTCCACCCAGCGGTTCATCATTTCCAGCTGCCCCACGGCATCACGCTCCGGCAGCGAGGAGAGTATCGGCTCGTAAAAGCCGCCGGAAAGGATTTCCACCTGGCCGCGCTTCACCATGCCGCGCATCCACTTGATGTATTCCGGTTTGTGGCGCTCTATCCACTCGATGAGCGGCCCGGAGTGGTGCAGCGAAATTTTCAGGTGCGGGTACCGTTCCAGCGTCTCCAGCGTGGGGAGGTAACACTGGTCGTAGGATTCGCTGAAGACGTGATCGAAGTTGCCGACCGGCTGGTGGTTGTGGAGGCCGATCATCAAATACGCTTTATTCATCCGGGTTCCTTTCCTGCAATCGCCCCCCAGAATACACTAAAACCGCGCCTCCGGGAATTTTGCGCGGCTCCTGTTTCTGGTAGATGCAAGGGGCGGGGATGTCGCACAATCGGCCCGCAGGGCCGACCATGTTTGGCGCTGATGCACCAATGGCAGACATGATTGCCTGCCCTGCCAGGGCAAAGGGGCCGACTCTTCCCCTTCCCGGCGGGTACGTGCTCTCAGCATGTACATCGGCCATTCAGGCCGACGAGGAAAGCTTTGAAAATATTTCTGGGTGCCGCCCCCTTGAAGGGTGCTTCCGCGGTGGTCTGTACGCGGCTGGCGCCCTCTTTCGAGGATTTCCAGGGCGGAAGAAAACATACTCCGCTCTTCCTTCCGCAGGCTTCGCCGCCGCATGATTATTCCACCGCTCCCAAGTCAAGCCCGGCATGACATCCTATTTTCCCGGTTGAGGCAATTCATTGATCATTCAATAGCCCCTTTAACTGCTCAGTTATTTCCCTCACATCTTTGCCTGTTTCAAGCGCGTACTGTTTTTTCTATTTAAAAATTCAGGCAAGGTTTGGAATGCTCCGCTAGAATCAAAGATTAAATATCAAATTGTAGATTTAATAAAAGCAAATCCTGGTAATGCACTAAACTCTCACAAGCGTCACTCTTTTGATGCAACTTTAGAGGCAAAGGTTGCAAAAATTAAAAGGAAGCAGTCCTGCCGTCTCAAATTATATAGCAAGCGGTTTATTCTTGGTATGCGCTGGTTCCCGACTCACAAACGTATCACGATTAGCGGCGTTTCACGTCGAGGCGGTCGCGCAGGGCGTCCCCCACCAGCGTCACCGCCAGCGCCAGCAGCATGAGGCAGAGGCCGGGAAAAACGGTGAGGCGCGGCGCGATCAGCAGGAAGGCGCGTCCTTCGTTCAGCATCGAGCCCCAACTCGGCGCGGGGGGCTGCACGCCGAGGCCGAGGAAGCTTAGGCCCGCTTCCGCCACGATCACCGAGGCCACGCCGAAGGCGGCCTCCACCAGCAGCGGCGCGGCGGCGTTCGGCAGCAGGTGGCGCGTCAGGATGCGCCATTTTCCCGCCCCCGCCGCCACCGCCGCCGTCACATACTCCCGCTCGCGCAGCGATAGAATCTGCCCCCGCGTCAGCCGCGCGAAACCGGCCCAGCCGGTGAGGCAGAGCGCGATGAGCAGGTTGCCGAAGCCCGGCCCCAGCACCGCCATCACGGCGATGGCGAGAAGGATGCCGGGGAACGCCTGCGCCACGTCGACAACGCGCATCAGCAGCATATCCGTCCGCCCGCCCCATACCGCGGCCATGCCGCCCATCAACACGCCGATGAGGCCGCTGACGGCAATCACCGTGAACCCGGCGGCGAATGAGACCCGCGCGCCGTACATGACGCGGCTCAATATATCGCGTCCCAGCAGGTCAAGCCCCATCGGGTGCGCGGCGGTGGGGGCGTCGAGGCCGCGCAACAGGTCTTGCGCGTACGGGCTGTATGGGGCGATCAGCGGCGCGGCGGCGGCAACCGCCCCGAAAAACGCCAGCAGGAAAAACCCGGCTTTCAGTTTCATCACCGTTCCAACCGTATCCGGGGGTCGAGCCATGCGTAGAGAATATCCACGGCGAAGTTGGCAAAAACATAACAGAGGGCGATGTTCAGCACGCACCCCTGCACCAGCGGATAGTCGCGCTTCTCAATCGCCTCGATCATCAGCCGCCCCACGCCGGGCCACGAAAAGATGGTCTCGGTTATCACCGCGCCGGAAAGAAGCGCGCCGAGCTGCAGGCCCATCATGGTCACCACCGGCAACAGCGCGTTCCCCAGCGCGTGCTTCAGGTAAACCCGCCACTCCGGCAGGCCCCGCGCCCGCGCGGCGCGGACGTAGTCATCCTCCGCCGCCTCCAGCACCGCGCTCCGGGTGAGCCGGAGCAGGATGGCGGCCATCCCCGCGCCCAATGTCACCGCCGGGAGGATGATGCTGGCGGCGCCATCGCGGCCCGACACCGGCAGCCACGCCAGCCCGATGGAAAAAACAATGATGAGCAGCGGCCCCAGCCAGAACGCCGGCACCGCCGCGCCGATGAGGGAAAAGAAAAGAGTCGCGTTATCCAGCGCGCCGCCGCGCCGCGCCGCCGCCAATACGCCAAGCGGAACGGCGGTCAACGCCGCCAGCAGCAGCGCCGCCGCCGCCAGCTCCAGCGTTGCGGGCCAGCGGGCCGCGATCTCAACAAATACCGGCCGCCGCGTGGCGATGCTGGCGCCGAGATCGCCCCGCGCCAGCCCCGCGAGATAGCCGCCGTACTGCGTAAGAAGCGGGCGATCCAGCCCCAACTCTTGCCGCAGCGCCTCTTTCTCCGCCGCCATCGCCGACTCCCCCAGCATTGCCTCCACCGGGTCGCCGGGAATAAGGTGGATGACGAGGAAAACGGCGGTCACCACGCCAAACAACGTTGGCAGGAGCATTGCCAGCCGCGATGTCATATACCGTTGCATCCTACTTTCCCTTTTCCAGCCACGCGGCGGCTAGCCACGCTGTGGCCAGCGAATCGAGGCTTTCATCCGGATAGATGACAAAACCATTTAACCGCTTATCCATTGCCGCCACGTTGCGTCCGGTCCACAGCGCCACAAACGGCAGCTCTTCGGCAAGCAGCCGCTGGGCTTCATCATAAACGCGCTTGCGCGCCGTTTCATCCGTGGCGGCCCGCCCATCTTCCAATAACCGGTCAAGCGCCGCGTTGGCATAGCCCCCCCGGTTGGCGCCCACCGGGGGAACCGACGACGAGTGAAATATAAAATGGAGGATATCCGGGTCGGCAATGCCTACCCATGTGAGCGAATAGAGTTGAAAGTTTCCGTTCTTGATGTCGCCGAAAAATGAGCCCCACTCCATGCTCTTGATCTCCAGCGCGATGCCGACCCGCGCCAGATTCTCGGCGAATACTTCGGCCTGTGTGCGCCGGGTGGGATTTTTGGATGTCTTGAAAGTAAGCGTCAAACGCGGATGACCGTTGCCGGGATCGGGATAGCCGGCTTCGTCCAGCAGCCGCTTCGCCGTTTCGGGTGAATACGGGTATTGGGGAAGCTCCGCGGCGTGGTAGGGGTTGGGCGGCGCGATGAGGGTGTCGGTGGTATCGGCCAGCCCCTTGAGGAGGCGCGTGGTAATCGCGCCGCGGTCGATGGCGTAGGCGATGGCGCGGCGCACCAGCGGATTTTTCAGCGCGGGGTCGCGCATATTGAAGCCGAGATACGAAACATTGGCGCCGTGGGCATCGTTAACCGCAATGCCCTTCTGGGCGGCAAGCCAGGGGAGGACGGCGGGGGTGATCGGATTCATCACCAGATGCACGTTGTGTTTTTTAAGTTCCAGCAGCCGCACCGTTTCGTCCGGCACGATTTTCAGCACAACCCCCGCCAGGCGCGGCGCGCCATCCATGTAATCCGGGTTGCGCGCCAGCGTCAGCCGCTCCCCCGGCTCGTACGAAACAAACCGGAACGGTCCCGCCCCAACCGGGTTGCGCGCCAGCTCTTCCCCCGCGCCGCGCGGCACAATGCCGAAGGTAAGGCCGGCGGCGAACGGCGCGAACGGCTTTTTGAGGCGAATGACGAGGGTGAAGGGATCGGGCGCGTCCACCGCCGCCACCCCGCCAAGCGGGCTTTTCAGCGGCGACGCCGATTTTTCGCCCACGATGGAAAGGAGCGTATACCGCGCGTCTTCCGCCGTAAGCGGCGCGCCGGTGTGAAACCGCAGGCCGCGGCGCAGCGTTACCACATAGGTGAGCGGATCCTTCCGTTCCAGCTTTTCCGCCGCCTGCGGCACAAGCCGCATCCGGTCATCGCGCCGGAAAAGCGGGGCGTATATCAGCCGGCAGGCGTTGACGCTGGCGGCATCGGAGGCAAGGCGCGGGTCGAGGGTGGCGGGGCCGGTTTCGACGCCGATCACCAGCGTATCCGGCGGCGGGGGCGCGGGGGCGCAGGCGGCAAGCCAGAGCGGCGGAAAAAGCCAGATAAGACGCTTCATTAAACCCGGATTGTACCCCGATAACCCACGCCCATGACGAAAATCGGCGGAACTGAAAATTCAGTGCGCGGCCGTCCCGCCGTGGCCGGCTCCGCCGCTTTTCGGGGCATCCGTCCGGGCGGCGGGGATTTGTTTCATGTCGGGAAGGCCGCCGGTTATCACCGCATAGCTGACCGACACCACATCGTTTTTGGCGCGGACGATATATTTGGGGGCAGGGGGGATTTTGAGGGTAAACGTGCCGTTCTCCGCGATATCGCCGGACGCGACCACGTCACCATCAAGCGAAACGATCTCGACAGTCCCTCCGGCGAGAAACGATTTCTGCTCCTCTTCGTCCGCCTCAAAGGGTATGGGGCGATCACCCAATACGAAAACGGGGTGCTTGGCGAGGTCTTTTTTGAACTGGCCGGACAGGGTTATCGTCGCCGCCTTGGACGGAGCGGGCGCGTGGACTTCCGCTGGCGCGGGGGATCGTTCTCCTCCGCGCGGCTTCCCCAGTCCGAAATAACCGACGCCAAGGCCGACCACCGCCACCGTGGCGGAGACGCCGATCATCAAGCCGAGAATAACCTGTTTGCCAATCATCGGTTACGCAACCCCATTTTTCATCCCCGCCAATAATATCCGTTTCCGGGCAAACGGCACAGAAATATTTGTATTTTTTCAGGTTCTTAACGTTACATTTTAAAATTACAAACAACACGTTGAAATGTTTCTATCTACTTGAGATGTTTATTGCAATTGGATTTTTTCCGCAAAATGTGTGATACTGAGTTAATGTTAAATATCTTTTTTGGATTTATAAGGAAAACGCCGCCGCGCCGCCTGCTTTTCACGGGGCTGACAGTTCTTGTCTTTGCCGTTGCCTGCACAAACCGCGAGGAGAAGATGGATGCCATCGAGAAAAGCGGGTACGTTATTTGGTTTGACAAGAAGTATAAAGTCAAAAAAATAGACCGGCCAAACGAGGCGGTATTCATCATCGAGCCGGACGGCGTGGCGATAGCGGTGGCGCTCGAGATGGTGAAACCGGCCGAAGGCCCGTAACTCTTTTTCCCTTACGCCGCCGTTGGCGGCATCTCGTCGGAAGCCAGGGGGAAACTCAACGCAACCAGCGTTCCCGCGCGGTCGGGCCGGTTGCCGATTACCAGTGTGCCGTTGTGGTATTCCATTATCAGTTTGGCCATGGTCAGCCCCAGCCCCAGCCCGCCGCCCCGGAATTTATAGCGGCCCGTCGAGTGGGTTAGGGGGTTTTCAAGGGAGAAGTAGGGAGTGAACACATCCCGCAGCTTGTCTTCAGGTATCCCCTTCCCTTCGTCCGCCACCTCGATGCGGATCGAACCGCCGCCGGAATATGCCCGGACGCGGATGGCTTTGCCATCCGGAGTGAATTTAATGGCGTTGGAAAGCACTTCGTCCAGCGCCTGCTGAATCATGCCGCGGTTTCCCATCACGACGGCATGGCGCGGGAGTCCGGCCATGTCGGCCTCCACCTTGATATTACGCCGCGCGTCCCCAATATTGGCCTGCGCGGTTTCCAGCGCCGCCGAGATGTCGTAGTAAATAAAATCCCTGACGAACGGCCTTTCGGCGCCGGTCCGGGTCATGTCTGAAATCAGGGCGGTGGCATTGACGATCCGGTCGAACAATGTCATTGATTCGAGCAGCGCGCCGCGCACATCCCCCAACTGCCCTCCAGGATTGGCGGTCTCGAACTGCTTGAGCAGGTTTTCCGCCAGATGCAGTTTCGCCAGCGGGGTGCGGAGCTCGTGCGCGGTGATGTCGGTGAAATAAGCGCGGGATTTTTGCAGGGCGGTCTCACGGGTAATGTCGCGCTTCACCGCGACAAAGTTCACAACCGCGCCGGCCGCGTTCGCAATGGGCGATATGGTCATTTCCTCATCGTAGAGGGAGCCGTCTTTCTTTCGGTTGATGATCTTGTCGCGCCAAACCCGGCCCGCCTTGATGGTCCGCCACATATCTTCGTAGAACGCGCGGTCATGGCGGCCGCTTTTAAGCACGCGCGGATTCTTGCCGCGGACTTCGTCCACGCGGTAGCCGGTTACTTCCTCGAATGCCGGGTTGGCGTATTCGATGTTCCCTTCGGCGTCGGTGATGACAACCGCGTCGGCGGCGTGCATCACCGCGCCCGCCAGCCGCGTGTTTTCATTTTGCATGAGCATCCGCTCGCGCGCGCCTTTGAGCATCTGCAGCGAGAATAGGTAAAGCGCCGCCGCCCCGGCCAGCCAGATGGCGGCATAGGTCAACAGGCTGTTCCGTATCCCTTCCCGCGCTTGCACGAAAAATTTTTCCGCCGGCACGGAAAGGCTCAGGCCTCCCCTGATATCCCCCAGCTTGTACCCCTGTTTCTCGTGGCACGGGACGCAGGATTTTTCCACGAAAAGCGGGCGCATGAGGCGCAGGTGCTGTATGCCGCCGATGTCGGCGAACTCGAATTTTTCGATGGAGCCTTTTTTAAACTCCTCCAGCCCCGCGCGTTCCCATTCGTCCGGCCCGTTGTTCGGGTTGAGCGGCATGAGGCTGGTGAGATGCCCTTTCATCCCTATTTTATCGTAGAACTCGGCGTATATCTGGCGGGTTACGTAAGCGGGGTTCATCAGCGTCAGCTTCTTTCCCGATGGCGTCCGGATGTTCTTCTCCGGCACGTCCAGCCAGGGGTTTGATGGTGTCCGCTCCGTCATCGGCACGTAGACGCCGCCATGCGAGGCAAGCCACGAGCGGAGAGTGACCATCCAGTCGTACTGCGTCCTCACCTCGGCGCGGGCCAACTCGCGCGCGGCGTTAAGGTGATGCTGGAATTCCGCGGCAAGCGCGAGGCCGATGCCGGCGGTCCAGACGGCGAACAGAACCCAGATGACTTTTTTAATGTCGGAATTCTCAAGCCTCTCCACCGGTTTATTCTATCAGAACAAGCGGAAAACGCGGAATGGATGACAAAAGTCGGTAGTGGGTCAGTTTGAAATTAACTTGGTAACAGAGTAGTCCCCTCCTTTGCAAGGAGGGGATACAGGGGAGGTTTTTAACCCCTCCTGCACCTCCCCTTGCACTGCAAGGGGAGGAAAAAAACGGGATAATTCAAACTGACCCACTACCCAAAAGTCAAGATGGCCCATATTGACATCACCGCCAATCATGAATGGCGCGCCCGGAGGGACTCGGCCACACGCGCCGTCGCATCACGCTCCGGCTTGCACGGCCCGCCTCACTCGCTATTTTGCACATCACGTGCAAAATGCCCTCCCTCTCCGGTCGGGCCGCTCGTTCGCTTCGAGTCCCGTGAACAAACCAATAAATAACCGGTTCAAGAATGAACCGGTTATTTATTGGTGCGCCCGGAGGGACTCGAACCCCCAACCTACTGATCCGAAGTCAGTCGCTCTATCCTTTGAGCTACGGGCGCTCAAGGACTGCCACCAGTATGCCGCGCAAATGGTACGGAGACAAAATAAAAAAGGCCGGCGGATGCCAGCCTTTATCAATCCAAAAAGAACAACAATTAGTGCGGGCGTTGATCCGCCACGGCCGGTTTGGAGGCCACATCTCGCGGGGGTACCGCCTTGTGGGGCTGATCGGCTTCCTTCTTCATGGAAATACTCCCCTCGATCACGCCCCCCTCCTGTACGGTGAGCGCGGGGGTGAAAATATTGCCGGTGATTTTGCCGGTGTTGGCGATTTCCACCTTGCCGGCCGCCCTGACGTTCCCCACCATGCTGCCCATGATGATGCAGTAGCCAGCCTTCACTTCGGCCTCGATATGGCCGCTTTCGCCGATGATGAGGGTGTCGTTGGTCTGTATTTCCCCTTTGAACCGGCCGTCAATGCGAACCGTGCCGTCGAAACTCAACAGCCCTTCAAACTCGGTGCCATCGCCAAGAAATGCCCGGATTTGCCCTTGGTCAACCATTTTTTTATTGCTCATGACCACCCCTTTTAATTTTTTTATAGTATATCAGCAATGGGGAAAAACGGAATAAAAAATCGTCAGTGTCACACGGTTAAATGCCTGTGTTACTAAGCGTTACAAAATCATTAACCTGCTTTTTCGTCGGCTTCGCGCCGGTTTTGATGAACATGCGGCCATCGAACACGCTGACAAATCCTTTGAGTTCGTTGTTCACCCGGATCAGCCGCAACGATGTTTCCCACATCATGTCTTCGGCGATCTTTTTCGGCGGCTGATCCGGCGGCGCGCTGACGTGCAGGTAAATCCGGTTTTTCGCCACGTCGAGCCGCTTCACCCCCGCGCGGTATTGCAGCAGCACGTCGGGAATGATGAGGGCAAGGTCGCTCTTCATTTTGGCGGTGAAGAACTCGTCAATGCTGAGCGGCAGGACGAAATGGTAATCGATATCCGAAATTATCATCATTGCCGTCAGCCGCAGCAGTCCGGGTGTTTTTCCTTCATCTTCAGCACAGCCTGATGCGCGGTGTCCTGGATGAGGCCGTCATCGGCGCGCGCCGCCTCTTTTTTCAAGAGCTCCGCGCCGCCCATATTTCCCAATTCACCCAGCGCCGCCAGTATTCTCAGTTTGAGCCCTTTCGGCGCTCCGTCATACGCGCCTAACAGTTCCGGCAACGCGGCGTCATCCCCCATGCGCCCCAGCGCGAAGGCCGCCTGTCCGCCCAACACCGCGTCGCCCCCCTTCATCAGCGCGATGAGCCGCGGTTCCGCAGCGGTGTAATGCATCTCGCCCAGGATGAAGACAGCCATCCGGCGCAGTTCCGGATCAAGCGACGGGTCGGCGGCCGCGTCAAGCACCGTTGCGCCAGCACCCGCTCCTTTGCCGATGAGCGTATCGGCCGCCCACCGCTTTTTTGCCGGATTGCCGTCGTTGAGCATGGTCACCAGATGGCCCGGGGAGAGCCAGTACGCCAGCATCAGCAGCCCGCCCACGAGAAAAACGGCCATCAGGCCGCCGCATCCCCAGAGGTACTTTGCCGGTTTTTTACCGGTTTCCTTCAACAGTGGGGGCATGATTATCCTCCCGCTGATTTAGCGGCAGCTTTTAGACGGCGGGCCGTTTCCTCTTTTCCCAACGCTTCCATCATCTCGAATACGCCAGGCGATACGGTTCTTCCGGTTAGCGCCACGCGCACCGGCTGGGCAATATCTTTGAGGCTCTTTCCCATCTTGGCCGCAAATTCCTTAAAATCCGCGCTTAATTGGTCATGAACGATAGTTGAGTGCGCCAATACAAAGTCAGCGGATTGCTCCAATAAGGGGGCTGTTCCCGCTGTGATAAATTTCGCTTTCGCCTCCGGCTGGAAAACCACGTCCTTCACAAAATACCACTCGGCCCCGGCGGCCATTTCCACCAGCGTGCGTGAGCGCTCTTTCAACAGCGGCACGATGACCGCCAGTTTTTCCGCTGTCGCGTCCGGGCAGCTCTTGTGTAAAAACGGCAACGCCAACCGGGCCAGCTCCGCATCCGGCGCGGCCTTCATATGCTGCATGTTTATCGATTCCAGCTTGGTGATATCGAACACGGCGGGCGACATGGTGATCTTATCCAGCGAGAACTTTTCGATCAGCTCTTGCCGGGCGAATATTTCCTGATTGCCAAACCCCCAGCCCATCCGCGCGAAGCAGTTCAGCATCGCGTCCGGCAGGTATCCCATGTCGCGGTACGCCATCACCGATTCCGCCCCGTGCCGCTTGGAAAGCCGCTTCTTGTCCGGCCCCAGTATCATCGATACGTGCGTGAAGCGCGGGGTGTCATAACCGAGCGCCTTGTAAAGCTGCACCTGTTTGGGGGTGTTGGCCAGATGATCGTCGCCGCGAATGACGTGGGTGATCCCCATCTCGGCGTCGTCCACCACCACCACGAAGTTGTACATCACCCCGCCATCGGTGCGGCGGATGATGAAGTCGTCCAACTCGGTGTTATTAAATTCCACCACGCCGCGCAACGAATCGGTGAACGACGTGACGCCGGTGAGCGGCGCCTTCAGGCGCACCACATTCGGCCGCGATGCGTCGCCGCCTGTCTTCTCGCGGCAGACGCGGTTGTACATCGGCTTTTTGCCGGCCGCCTCCAGCGCGGCGCGGCTGGCATCCAGTTCTTCTTTCGTGCAGTAACAGCGGTACGCCTTCCCCTCGCGCAGCAGCTTTTCCACTTTTTCTTCGTACAAGGCTGTGCGTTGGCTCTGGAAGAACGGCCCTTCGTCCCAATTGAGGCCGAGCCATTTCAGCGAGGCGAGGATTTCGTCCACCGATTCCAGCGTGGAGCGTTCCTTGTCGGTGTCTTCTATGCGGAGGATGAATTTTCCCCCTTGGTTGCGCGCCCAGAGCCAGTTGAAAAGAGCGGTGCGGGCGCCCCCCAGATGCAGCGTGCCGGTGGGGGACGGCGCGAAGCGGGTGCGGACGGTCATTGCTGCCCCGTCACTTTGATGTGCAGCTCGCGCAACTGCTTGAAGTCCACCTCGTTCGGCGCGTCGCACATCAGATCGACCGCGCGCTGCGTTTTCGGGAAGGCGATAACGTCGCGGATGCTCGGCGAGCCGGTGACGATCATCACCAGCCGGTCGAGGCCGAGCGCCAGCCCGCCGTGCGGCGGACAGCCGAATTCGAGCGCTTCCAGCAGGAAGCCAAATTTTTCGCGCGCCTCCTCTTTGCCGATGCCAAGCGCGGTGAAAAGCTGTTCCTGCACCTCCGGGTTGTGGATGCGGATGGAGCCGCCGCCGATCTCGGTGCCGTTGAGCACGATGTCGTACGCCTGCGCCATCGCTTTGCCGGGATCGCTTTGCAGCAGCGGGATGTCCGCCGCGCGCGGCGCGGTGAAGGGGTGGTGCAGCGCCACCCACCGCTTGTCCTCCGCGCTCCACTCCACCAGCGGGAAATCGACCACCCAGAGGAAGTTGAATTTGTTCTCGTCGATGAGGTTCAGGCGGCGGCCCAGCACCAGCCGCAGGTGCGCCAGTCCGGCGCAGACCACCTTTTCGTTATCGGCCAGGAACATCATGGTATCGCCGTTCTTCGCGCCGAGTTTTTCCTTGATGGCGTTAAGCAGTTCCGGCGTGAAGAACTTGGTGATGGGCGATTGGTATTCGCCGGTCTCCATGATCTTTATCCATGCCAACCCCTTCGCGCCGTGGATTTTCACCTCTTCGGTGAGATCGTCCATATCCTTCCGGCTGTAGCCGGTCGTCCCCGGCACCGCGATGCCGCGCACCACGCCCCCCGTCATGCCGAGCGCGCCGGTGAAAACGTTGAAGCTGCTCTTCGCCGCGAGTTCCGAAACATCGCTTATCAAAAGCCCGAAGCGGGTGTCCGGCGCGTCCTTGCCGTATTTCAGCATCGCCTCGTGCCAGCCCAGCCGGGGCAGCGGCAACGCAACATCGGCCCCCTTGAACTCTTTCCAAATCTTCGCCATCAGCCGTTCCACGATCTGCATGACCTCCTCGGCGGAGAGGAACGAGGTCTCGAGGTCGACTTGGGTAAACTCCGGCTGCCGGTCGGCGCGGAGGTCTTCGTCGCGGAAACATTTGGCGATTTGATAGTACCGCTCGAAACCGCCCGCCATCAGTATCTGCTTGAACAGTTGCGGCGACTGCGGCAGCGCGAAAAATTTGCCCGGATAGAGGCGCGA
Source organism: Nitrospinota bacterium (assembly GCA_016217735.1). NCBI lineage: Bacteria > Pseudomonadati > Nitrospinota > Nitrospinota bacterium. Next base: position 15,053 of record JACRGQ010000053.1, on the reverse strand, counting down.
CGGGACGAGGTAGTCGCGCGCCCCTTCGGGTGTGCTCTTGGTCAGTATGGGGGTTTCGATGTCGAGGAACTCTTCGCCGTCGAGGAAGTTGCGGATGCTCCGGACGATCATGCTGCGGGTGATCAGCTTTTGCTGTATCTCCGGGCGGCGCATATCGAGGTAGCGGTATTTCAGGCGCATCGCCTCGGTGGTGTCGCCGCCGAATTCGTGGATGGGGAACGGCACCGTCTTGCTGCGGTTGAGGATTTCAAGGGTGGCGGCGTACACCTCCACCGCGCCGGTGGCGAGATTTTTGTTCACCGTGCCGTCGGGGCGGGCATGCACCGCGCCGGTGATGGCGATGACGTACTCCGAGCGTATCTCCTGCCCCGCGTCGAACGCCTGCTTGCCGATGTCCGGGTTCAGCACCACTTGCGTGACGCCGTGCCGGTCGCGCAGGTCGATAAAGATGAGGCCGCCGTGGTCGCGGCGGGTGTGCACCCAGCCCTTGAGGGTGACGGTCTGGCCCGCGTTCTCTTTCCGCAACTGGCCGCAGTTATGAGTCCGTTTCTTGTGTTCCATTACTTTTAAAATTCTCCTGAGTTTGAAACGGCGATTATACTCTGAAACCCTTGCTGCATTAAAGGATAGAGAGATTTGGGTAGTGTATTGGGTTGAGAATATTTAGGTGATGATTATAAAGGGTGTCATTCCCGCCCCGTATCAAGTTCGGGGTAACCTCCGGTGGGAATCCAGAAAGCTCGCCTTGCTTAATTCGTCAGGAGGCTTTTTCCAGCGTGTCGAGGCTGGCGACGGGGAATTTGCGGCTGGCATCGAGAATTTCTATGCTGATGATTTTATGGTCTTTGGTGGTATGCAGGACAACACCCTCCTCAATCTCGACACCGCCATCGGGTGTTCCGGCGGAAAGTTCAATGTATGCCGCATCTGCTTCCTGATCGTACCGTACTTTCATAACATCACCTCTTGAACGCCTTTTTTAAAGGATACGCCGTAATGACATAAATTTCACCAATATTCCGGTCTGGATCCCCGCCTTCGCGGGGATGACACCCCGTAATCGATGCTTGGCGGAAAGGACTATTTAATGCTCCGCTTAATGCTCCGCGAATATCCCCCGCCATCGCCCCAATCTCCGGCTAAGGGCAATCACGATGTGCAAAGAAATAGCTTCTCACCATGATTGATGGTATCAATGCCACTTGACTGACTCAGCATGATTTTCACCCATTGGGTGATTTGGGGGTGGCTTGGTACCGCAGGATTCATCCTGCGGTTGCCCCCGAAGGGGGTAAGCCCTCTTGGCCCTTACGGGCCAACAACAGGTTGAAACCTGTTGTACCGACGCAATGTTCTTCCTTATCCGGAGATTTGGGCATCGCGCACACGGTTGGTTTTCCCGGTTCTTTCTGTTACTTTTGAATGATATGGACAGGGAACAACGTTTATCCGTCCTGCGCGGCGTGCGGCGCGTGGTGGTCAAGATCGGCAGCGGTGTGCTGAAAAGCGGCGGCGAAACCGAACTGTGCCACGACACCATGCGGCGGCTGGTGGAAGACATCGCCATGCTGCGCGCGGAGCGCAAGTGCGAGGTCGTTCTCGTCACCTCCGGGGCGGTCATGGCGGGGCGGAAATATCTCGGCCTTCCCAACGGCAAGCTCACCATTCCCCAAAAACAGGCGGCGGCCGCCGCGGGGATGTCCAAGCTGATGGCGCATTACGACAGGTTTTTCGGCGAGCGCGGCATCAAGGTCGGCCAGATACTGCTCAACTACGACGATATCGAAGACCGGCACTACAACATCGAAAACACGCTGAACACGCTGCTTGGGCTGGGCGCGGTTCCCATCATCAACGAAAACGATTCCACCGCGGTGGACGAGATAAAGTTCGGCGACAACGATTCGCTGGCGGCGAAGATCAGCCCCATCGCCAAGCCCGACCTGCTGCTGATACTTTCCGACGTGGAGGGGATGTATGACGCCGACCCCCGGAAAAATCCCGGCGCGAAGCTGATTCCGGATATTTTCAAAATCGGCAAAAAAGTGCTGGCCCAGGCGGGGGAGGGCGGCGCCGGCAGCGGCACCGGCGGGATGCGCGCGAAGGTGGTGGCGGCGAAGATCGCCACCGATTACGGCGTCGCCACGCTCATCATCTCCGGCAAAAAAGCGGGCGCCATCCGCGAAGCGTTTTTCGACGGAACCGGCGGCACATTCTTCCACCCCTCGTCCGAAAAACTGACGGCGAAAAAACACCGCATCATGCACATCTCGCGTCCCAAGGGGATTGTGGTTATCGACGCGGGGGCGAAACGGGCCATATTAAAGGATGGCAAGTCGCTGCTTCCCAGCGGTATCGTGGAGGTGGACGGCGGTTTCGAAAGCGGGCAGGTGGTCGCCATCAGGGATCAGGAAGGAATGGATGTGGCGCGCGGCGAGGCGAATTACAGCGCCGGCGAGCTGCGGCGGATCATGGGGCGCAAGTCCGCCGAGATAGAGCGGATACTCGGCTACAAGAGCTTTGACGAAGTGGTGCACCGGGACAATATGGGATTGATCGCCGCGGGAACTCCGAATGGGAATTGAAGAATGATCGATTTTGACGTTATCGGCAAACGGGCGCGGGCGGCGGCGCGGGAACTGGCGCTGCTTTCCACGGCCAAGAAAGACGATGCGCTGCGCCTGATGGCGGATACGCTGGTGGCCCAAAGCGCGCGCATCGAGGCGGAAAACGCCAAAGACGTGGCCGCCGCGAAAAAGGCGGGATTGGATGACGCGATGATCGACCGGCTGATCCTGAATCCGAAACGGATAGCGGAGATGGCGGACGGCGTACGGCAGATAGCGTCGCTTCCCGACCCGGTGGGGCGCATCTACGACGAAACGGTGCGCCCCAACGGCATGAAGGTGGCCAAGATACGCATCCCCATCGGCGTTATCGGCATCATCTACGAAAGCCGCCCCAACGTCACCGCCGACGCGGCGGCGCTCTGCCTGAAGAGCGGCAACGTGGTGATCCTGCGCGGCGGCAGCGAAGCGTTTTTCAGCAACCGGGCCATCGCCGCCATTTTGTCCGAAAGCCTGCGGCGGGCGGACATCACGCCGGACGCCGTCCTGTTCATCGACACCCCCGACCGCGAGGCGGTGATGCAGATGCTGAAAGCGGACAAGTATATCGACGTTATCATCCCGCGCGGCGGCTACGGCCTCATCAAGATGGTCAGCGAGAACAGCCGCATCCCGGTGGTGAAGCACGACGCCGGCGTCTGCCACGTCTACATCGACGAGGGGGCCAACCTTGCGATGGCGCAAAACATCGCCATCAACGCCAAGGTGCAGCGCCCCGGCGTATGCAACGCGGCGGAAGCGCTGCTGATACACAAAAACTGGCTGAACAACGCCCCGGCGCTGCTGGACGCGCTGGCGGCAAAAGGAGTCGAGCTGCACGCCGACGAACGTATCCGCGCGGTCTATCCGAAGGCGAAACCGGCAACGGCGGACGATTGGGGCGCCGAATACCTCGCGCTCATCATGGCGGTGAAAGCGGTCGATTCGATGGACGAGGCGGTGGACCACATAGAGCAATACGGCAGCCACCACACCGAGGCGATTGTCACCCCCTCGGCGGAGCGGGGCTGGGAGTTCGTCCGCCGTTGCGACAGCTCGGCGGTGATGGTGAACGCGTCCACCCGGTTCAATGACGGCGGCCAGTTCGGCCTCGGCGCGGAGATGGGGATTTCCACCCAAAAGCTCCACTGCCGCGGGCCGATGGGTCTGGTGGAACTGACCACCTACAAATATTTCGTTTTGGGCGAAGGCCAGGTAAGGACGTAGCCGGTGAAGATCGGCCTGCTCGGCGGAGTGTTCGATCCGATTCATATCGGGCACCTGAACTGCGCCAACCAGGCGGCGGATATTTTCGGGCTGGACAAGGTTTATTTTCTTCCCACCGCCGTGCCGCCGCACAAAAAACAGCGCGGCGCATCGGCCGACGACCGTTGGAACATGGTGCAACTCGCCATCGCCGGCCATCCGCTCTTCGAGGCGTCGCGGTTCGAGATGGACCACGCCGGTCCCAGCTACACCATCGACACCGTGCGGTGGTTTAAAAAAAACCGCGCGGGGGAGCTTTACTTCATCCTGGGGCTCGACGCCTTCGGCGATATCCATCTGTGGAAAGCCGCGCGCGCGTTGCTGCAAAGCTGCAACTTCATCGTCGTCTCCCGGCCCGGGGGAGAACCGGGCGAAGCGGCCGCGCGGCTGGCGGAAAAATTCCGCGCGCTCGGCCTGCCGCTAAAACGGCTCAAGGGAGGGGACGCGCGGGCGGCCCTGCTGCGCGCCGAAGGGTCGCCGTACCGCATCGCGGTCTGCCGCATACCGGAGATGGATGTTTCCTCCACCACCGTACGGGAAAAAGTCAAGGCCGGCAAATCAGTTAAATACCTTGTTCCGGAACCGGTGGAGCATTATATTAAGAAAATGGAGATGTATAAATAAGTGGCAAAAGAACTGACAACGGCCCAGCGGCAACAGCTTGCATCCTGCTATGCGGCCGCCACGGAGAAAAAAGCCGAGGAGATCGCGGTGCTGGATTTGCGGGGCATCACGGGCATCGCCGATTTTTTCATCATATGCAGCGGCAGCTCGGACCGGCAGGTGCGGGCGATTTCCGACAGCGTTGAGGAAAAACTCCACGAACTCGGCCTTAAGGGGTATCATATAGAGGGAAAGCAAACCGCCAACTGGGTGCTGATGGATTACCACGACATCGTCGTGCACGTGTTCCATCAGACCGCGCGCGCGTTTTACGCCCTTGATGGACTGTGGGGGGACGCCAAGCGGGTAAGTCCCGGCGAATTGGGAGCCGTGGGGTGATTGATATGCCGATGAAAGATGAGGAACGGGAAGTTCTGAAGGCGAAACTGCTCGATCTGCGCAACAGCCTCGTCAACGATGTGGACAACATCAACAAACACTCCAACGACGAGTTCGAATCGGAAGTGCCGGACGTGAACGACGAAGCGTCGCGCACCTACAGCCGGCAGGTGATGCTCTCGCGCGGCGAACAGGACCGCGCCATCCTCAAACGGATCGACGAGGCGCTCGATTCGCTGGAGCGGGGGGACTACGGCATCTGCATTGACTGCGAAGGGGACATCCCCATCAAGCGCCTTATCTCCGTTCCCTATGTGGAACGCTGCATCGATTGCATGACGAAGTGGGAAGAGTCGCAGTCGGTGCGTTGACAACGGCCGTCTGATGCCATTTTTCAGGAATTTTCCCCGCCGCCGTATCCGCGGCGCATGGTATGCCGCCGCGTAGGCCGCGCCATGCCGCGGCACGAATACCGTAAAAACCGCCTTAAGGTCAAACATGCCATCATCAAAGAGGCGATGCCGTACCTGGAGGAAATCCTCACGCTGCCGTTCGTCCAGCTCATCGTGCCGGATGTGATAGACAACCACTCCCACGGCAGAAACCGGATGCGCCTTTCCAGCCAGGCGGTCAACGGATTCAAGCTTACCTTCGGCGGTGCGGGCGCCCAGAAATACCATGTGGTGTGCGAACCGCTGGAGGAACATCGCCGCGCCATCGAGGCGGCCATCGCCCGCATCGCGGGGCGTTAGCCCGGTTCAGTTGATCGCGGCCGCCGCGGTGCGGCTTGCCCCCGCTATTTGCTCGTTATCATGCTGTAGCAGTCGTAGCCCTTGAGCTTGTCCATGCCATGCAGGAAGCCCAATTCCACCACAAAGGCGATGCCCATAACCTTCGCGTCCAGTTTTTCCACCAGGTTGGCGGCCGCCTTCATCGTTCCCCCGGTGGCGAGCAGATCGTCCACCAGCAATACGCGGTCGCCGGGGCGGAAGGCGTCCTTATGTACATGGATTTCGTTGGTGCCGTATTCCAGCGCGTATGATTCCGATATCGTTTCAGCCGGCAGCTTGCCCGGTTTGCGGATCATCGTCATGCCGCAGCCCAGCTTATAGGCCAGCGCCGAAGCAAGAATCAGCCCGCGCGCCTCGATCCCCGCCACATGGTCTATCTTCATCCCCTTGTAGCGGTCATGCAGGGTATCGATGATGCCGCGAAACGCCTCCGCGTCGTTGAAGGCGGTGGTAAGGTCCATGAACATGATTCCCTTCTTGGGGAAATCCGGAACCACCCGGATGCGGCTTTCAATTTCTTCGATGGATAATCGCGGCATTGTTCTTCTCCTCAATAACCCCAAAATGATATAAAACCCCGTTTCAGACCCCGCCAAGTCTACCATATCCACCGTAAAGATAATTTATCCGCCTGCCGAAAAGTTACACATGGGATAAAAAAGCCGCCCTCGAATAGGGGGGGCATAATAAACTTTTTTATCCCGTAAAGAATCCGGCCTTTCTTCCGAAAGGAGAAATGGCCGGGAGTGTTGTATCTCGGCCTGAAAAGATAAGTGGTTGTTTTGATATAAGGAAGTTTGGAAATGGCTCTTGGACTTGGCAGTGCGCGGCTCAATGTGACCGCGAAAGGTGCGCCGCCCCCGCCTGTGCAGCAGGTGAAGCCGGCGCGCACCAGCATTGCCGAAGACGCCGTTTTTATCCCCAAGCCGCACAAGCGGGTCGACTTTAAGGTGAACGTCCCCGGCGGCGGCACCGGCGAAGTAAATGTGGGGTTTGGCGGCGGAAAGTCCGCCGGAAAACCGATCCCGCTTCCCGGGCAGGCAACCGACAACGGCGGCGGCGTCATGCAACCGATTGGCGCGCAGGATGTAACCGGCCAGAACATCTCCTACGGGAGTTTGGGGCAACACGGTCTTACCGCCGAGTTCGGCAAAGCGAGCTACGCGGCCCCTGAACAGTTGGTGAAAACGGAATACGCCGCGACGCCGAAAAAAGACTTTACCGCCATCGCGTCGCAGGAAGAGGGGCGGCAGACGAACAACGCCAAGCAGACGCATTACACCCAGCAGTATGACGCGTATGGCCGCCCGCGGATCGGATTCAGCCGCGAGCCGTACGATTTCGCCGCGACGAAATATATGTCGAAAACCTCGCAGATAAAATTCCAGCAGAATATGCAGGCAACGCGGCAGGCTTATGGCAAGTACGCCGCCAGCGGCGCCGCGCCGGAAACAGGGGCCGTGCCGCAATCCGGGGATTTGAATGTCACGGCGCAGCCTGACGCCGCGATGGCGGATTCCGCGCAAGCCCCGGCGCAACCGGAGGTGATGACCCCCGAATCGGTAAAGATAGCCAAAGGGCTGATCGATCCGAAAGAGACCCCTAAAAACTTCATCGGGGCCGATAAAGCGCTGAAAGAGGGGATGGTTTCCTACGATCCGAAAGAGGCCAACATCCTGGGCGGCGCCAAGATGCAAAAAGGGATGATTGATCCCGCGAAGGCGGCCGCACCCGAAAAAACGGACATCCCCGATCCCAAGGAGACGCTTCTTAAGGGAGAATCGGCCCTCGTGGTGGCCGAAAAAATGGGGATGACGGCGAATGCCGTCATGAAGCCCGCCGCCGATACCGGCCTTGGCGGCAAAGCGGTTGGCGAAGTCGCCGCGATGATGGGAATGAACCTTTCGGCGGTGCTCACCGCCCGCCCCGAAAAAGTGGCCGATTTCCATGCCGCCGCCCCGTTGCTGAAATCCAACGCGGCTATCTCCGTCTCCGCCTGAACGGCGGTTTTTTCCCCCGCCCTTTTCGGGCGAAGTTTGCGCGTTAATCCCCGGCGGGGAAGGGAGGGGCGGAATGGTGCTCACTATCCGCCCCGGGTATCCCCTTGAAAGGGGAAGCAGAAGCGGTGGAAACCGCAAAAACGGTCGGGACATGACGCGGGCGGTACGGCCGGCCATTCCGGCATACGTCCTCCGCTCCCCTCGAACGCCACGATTTTTTCCGAGTCGGCGGTCAGCGCCGTTTCGATGCGCCCCAGTTCGTCCGGCGTCACCGAATCCTCTTCCGTTGCGGCGTCCTTCCCCCGCAGGTAGACGAGGGCGCAGGTGATACCGCCGGTAACCGGCAACGCGCGCGCCGCCGCCAGCGCATACAGGCGCGGCTGCATCATCGCCTCGTCCAGTTTGGCGCGCGCCGGTTTTTCGGCGTATTTGTAGTCGATGACATAAACGTTCCCGGCGCGGGTAAAAGCGAGCGCGTCCATGGTGCCCGCCAACAGGCAGCGCTCTTTTCCCCGCGCATAGCCGAGCGTGAAAGGGATTTCCCGCCCGAAGCTGTGCAGCCCCTCGCGCCGCAGTTTTACGAAAATATCCCGGCCATACAGATTTACCACGGCGCTTTTGGCCTCTTTTCGCGTCGTTTTGTCCAGCCCCGCGAGGTGTGCCGCCGCCCCCTGTTCCGCGGCACGGCGGAATTCCTTTTCCGGGGCCGTGAAATCGAGCGTTTCCAGCAGCGCGTGTACGGCGGTGCCGGCTTCGGCGGCGGGAGTGCGCCGTGCGCCCGCCGGGCCTGGCGGCGGTTGCAGGCCGTGTATGTGCCGCAACAGATATTTTCGGGGACATTTGCGGAATGCGGTGATCTGCCCCACCGAAAGGCGAACCACGCCCCCCCCGTTGGGACGCGGCGCTTCGGCAATTTCCGGCGCGGCCGGGGGAGCGGGGAGCGTTCGCAGGACATCCCAAGCCGATTGCCGGGGCGCGGCGGCGGGCGGAGGGGCGCTCCCGGTGATCCGCGTGAAAAGATGCGGCAGCCGCGCCTGCGCCTCCAGCAGCATCACGAGCCGTTCGGCCCCCTTTTTTTTCAGGCTGCCGGAAAGAACGAGTTTGTCCTTCGCGCGGGTGCAGGCCACATAAAAAAGCCGTTCCGCATCGTCCCGTTCCTTCGCGTCGATGAGCGCCTTCACCTGTTTGTAAACCGCCCCCTGATGCGTGGCGAGCCGCGCTTTGTCCATGTATTTCAACCCCAGCCCCGCGCGGAGGTGGAAGGCCACGGGCGACGGCCGGCCACGCGCCGCCGCGGTGACGTCCGGCACGAAGACCACCTTGAATTCCAGCCCCTTGCTCTGGTGTATCGTCATGACCTTCACCACATCCATATCGGGATTGGCGATCACCGCCTGCGGCTCGGTCTCATCGCCGTCGATCATGCCCAATATTTCACGGGTGAAGCTTTTTAGCGCGGCGGTGCCGCCCCTGTCCTCCGCGCGGGCGAGCTCAATCACTTTTTGCACATTGGCCACCTGCTGCAACCCGTTCGGCTGCGCGCCGAGGATGCCGGTTATCCCGCTTTCGCGCAGCGCCGTTTCAATGATCTCCGACACCGTCATCCGCCCTTTCGCGCGCCTCAGCCGCCCCGTCCAGTCCTCGAAGTGGCGGTATTTTTCCCGCTCCCCCGCGTCGGCTATGGCGCCGGCGTCCGCGCGATCCGGCGGCGCGGGCTTCATATCGGCTCCGCGCCGCAGCGCCAGCAGCGTTTCATCCGAACAGCCCGCGTATGGGGAGCGCAACGCCGCCGCCCACGAAACGAGGTCGCCGGGGTCTTCGATGAATGCGAGCAGCGAGACAAGGTCCCGCACCTCCTGGCTTTGGTAAAAACCGGCCCCCTTGTGTACGGCCAGCGGGATACCGTAGGCGCGGAAGACCGATTCGTACAGCGGCAGCGCGGTGAACTTGCGGAAGAGGATGGCGATGTCGCGGTAACAGGCGGCACCTTCGGCCGCCATATCGCGGATGCGCGAAGCGATGCGGCGGGCTTCGAGATACCGGTTTTCATCGGCGGAGGCGCTGTTTTCGTTTAAAAAAAACTCCACGGCGGGGCCGCCCGCGGTGCGGCCGCCCGCGGCGGGCGGCGCGGTCTCGCATTCGTCATCGGCGGTAAACAGCGCCGGAACTGATTTCAAGATCACTCCGTTGGTGAAATCGACCAGTTCCTTCACGGAGCGCCGGTTGGTTTTCAGGAAGAAAAGTTCGCCGCCGCGCTCCGTGATCTCCTTTTTGGCTTCCTTAAACACGTCCACGTCGCCGCCGCGAAATCCGTATATCGCCTGTTTGGGATCCCCCACCACGAAGAGTTTTCCCTCCCCCGGCGCGGCAAGCAGGTAGATAAGCTCTTTCTGGATATGGTTCACGTCCTGAAATTCGTCCACCAGCACCTTGCGGAAATTCCGCTGGTAGGCGGATCGGATATCGGGATTGTGCTTGAAGAGGGCGATGGTCATTTCCTCGAGGTCGTCGAAATCGAGCCGTCCGCGGTTTTTCACGCCGGTCTGGTAATGGCGGCGGAACTCTTCCAGCAGCGTGGTCAGCGCCTCGGCCTGCCGGTGCGACAGCGCCCCGGCGACGTCGTGCTCGATCCCTTCAAGCGTCTCCTTGATTTGTTTGAGTTCGGCGGACGCCTTTCGTATTTTTCCGGCGTTGATCCCTTTGCGCACCGCCACGGCCAGCCGCACCGCTTCTTCGGGATCGGCGTCCAGCGCCGCCTCCAAAACCGGCAGCAGCCGTTCCGCGCGCGCCAACATCTCCTTCGCCTCCGGGTTGCCGGAATGGGATGCCGCGATGGAAAAATCGCGCCGCAACGCGGCAAACCGCCCGTTGATAACCGCGCGGTGTGCCGGCATAAAACCGGCGTAGGGGGCCAACAATGCGCCGTGCGCCATGCCGGACGCGCGGGCCAGCGGCAACATATCCGCCAGGATGGCGGCAAGCGAGCCGTCGTTGTTTCCGGTTCCCGCGAATCCGTAACGGTACGCCAAATCCATCATCGCCGCGTCGCGCCGCCGGAGTTTAAGGGTGAGGAACTGCCGCAGCGCCCCCTCCATCAGCGTCCGCGCGCGCCGCTCGTCCATGATCTCAAAAAGCGGATCTATCCCGGCTTCCACCGGATTTTCCCGCAGCACCCGCGCACAGAAGGAGTGGATGGTGCTGACGTAGGCGCGCGCCATACGGCGGCGGCTGGCGGCAAAGTGGCGGTGAAGCCGCGCGGCGGCGGCATCCATCGGCGCGTCCGCCGCCTTCGCCGTTATTTCGAAGATGCGCGTGGCGATCCGGCGGCGCATTTCGTCCGCCGCCTTTTCGGTGAAGGTGATTGCCGCGATATTCTCGATGCCGGGGAACCGCCCTTCCGTTTCGGTGGAAAGCTCGTGCAGGAATTTTTCCACCAGCAGCCAGGTCTTGCCCGTCCCGGCGGAGGCATGAACCGCCGTATCGCCGCCGAATTTAAGAATCGTTTCCATCGTCTTCCGTTTCGGCTCCTTTCACCGGGCGGTAGCGGCACAGCCGCCTGAAATCGCAGGAACGGCACTCCTGGGCATTCGCCGGGGTAACGCTGAACTCGCCGTTTTCCACGCGCGACACCAGCGCGCGCAGTTTTGCCCCAAACTCCGGCGCGGCATCAAGCGCCGCCGGCGTTTCCCCGCCGCAAGCGTCAAAGACGGATGCGGCATGTTTGGTCATCTCCTGATCCTTTCTCAGCGTGAGATAGGCGGCGAAACCGCCCGCCGGGGGCGGCGTCAACGAGGGGGCGAACTCCTTCATCACCGCATACAGGTATATCGGCACCTGAAAACTCCGTTCAAAAAAATTCTCCGGGGCGAGCATTTTCTTGTACTCGGTGATCTTTGCGCTGTACTTGTAATCGATAATGCGCAACATCCGCCTGTTGTGCAGGTAATCGATCCGGTCGACGGAACCTTTCAGCCGCAACGGCGCGCTTCCTTCCATCGTCACCGGCGGAATGCCGTCTCCGCCAAACGTGTATTCAACCGCCAGCACGCTATAAGGGTCTTCGCCGAATATTTCCGCTTCACGCCTGAGATAGCCGCGCATTGCCTGCCGCACCTGTTCGCGGGTGATCTCCCAAATGGCCGGTTCCGCCTTGACCCCTTTCCCTTCGTATTCCGCGAATGCCGCATCCTCCGCGATCCGCATCCGCCGCTCCCGCGCCCCCAGCGGATCGAGGTGGGCGGCGGCGGGAATGGCGGCGCGCGCCCCGCCGTGGTATTTTTCCAGGATCAGGTGGACAAGGGTGCCGGCCTCGGTCCGTTCCAATCCCGGTTCGGGAAGTTTCAGCGGATCCAGTTCCAGCACCTTCTCGGCGAAATAGCGGAAGGGGCATTTGGCGTAGCGTTCCAGCGTGGTGGGCGCGAACGTGCGGCGCACCCCTTCGTCGAAGTGGCGGCGCAGCGGCGCGAAGGCGGCGTCCAGCCTGCCGGTGTGGCGGTTGCTGGCGGTGGCCCGCTTGGTTTCGTCAAATTCGCCGTAGAACGCGAGACGTTCCAGCTCGATCCCGCTCTTCCCGCAGGAGAGGGCGAACCGCCGGTCACCCGCGAAGCGGAGGTAGTAATCCTTCAGCGCGCCGGCCGATTCCGGCCCCCGCGTGAACAGCTCGCTCAGCAGTTTGGCCTGTTGCGCCTCGGCATCCAACTGCGCGGAGAAATCTTTTTCCAGCGCCACGGCGGGGGTGTCCGGCTTTTGCAGTTGCGGAAAGGCCGCGGTGATCTCGTCCAGAAAGGGGCTGCGCGCCAGTTCCGCGCCATCCAGGTCCGCCGCGCTGTGGCAGAAGGTGACGCTTTGCGTGGCGGCGCGCATGCCGAGGTAAAAGAGGAACGACTCCTCTTCCCACGATTCCCCCAGCCGGGAGAACACGGCGCGACCCCGGCGCAGGCGCGGCGATTTTTCCAGCGCCGTTTCGGCGTGGCGGCGGTTGAAGGCCAGTTTTTCCCCTTCGCCCAGCACCGCGCCGCGCAGCACGCGGCGGGGAAATTCGCCATCGTGCAAACCGCAGATAAAGACGTGCGGAAACGTCAGCCCCGGCAACTCGTTGACGTTGAGCACGTAAACATCGTTACGGCTGGAACGGGTTGGCACGGCGGCGTTCCCCAGCGATTCGGCGATGACGCGGCGCAGGTCGCGCCAAGTGAACGCGGCGTCGCGCATCGCGAGATGGTCCACCGCGCCGCTCAACAGCTTCAGCGTTTCCTCGAGGCGGGCGCGGGCGTGATAATCGCGCATGGCGAAGGGCTGATCGGGCCGGAGCGGGGCGGGATCCAGCAGTTCCAGCGCCGCTTCGAACTGTTCGATGCACTGCGCGGCGCGGCCGGCGCGGGCCAGCTTTTCCAGCGCTTCCACCAGCGTTATGAACCGCGCGGCGGTTTTTTTCATCCCCGTGTGCCGGGGGTGCCGCAGCTTTTCCTTCCCCATGGCGGACGGCCCGCCGGTGATGCCCGCGTCGATCAGCAGCCGGTCGGCGGCATGTGCCGCCACCCCGGCGGGGAGAAACGCGAAGTAATCCGATCCGGCGAGGCGGCTCACCTCGTCGCGCGCGAAATCCGTTTCGATGGCGGTGAAGACGGCCATCACCGTTTTTATGTGCGGGTTGTCCGTCAGCGGCACCCCGCGCCGGAGGTAGATGGGAATCCGGGCGCGGCGGAACACGTCTTCCACAATGCCGCCGTATTTCTCGATGTCGCGGAAGACGAGGCAAAAATCCGACCATTCCCCTTCCCCCTTGGCCTTGAGGATGGCCTCGGCGATTTCTTCGATCTCGCGGTAGCGCCCGGCGTGGCGGATGACGGCGGCGTGGCGTTCGAGGCCGTCTATCGGCGCGGGCTTCCCTTCGCCAAACAGCGCGGCGGCGAAGCGCGCCAGCGGCCCGCCGTTTTCGCCGGAGGGTTCGCCGAAGGAAAGCTCTATCCGCCCCGCGTCGTCTTCGAGGCCCTGGAATTTTTGGATGTCGCGCTCCACGAAATCGAATACCTTGCGGCGGTCGTCGGGAAGCGGAAAGTGGATCACCACCGGCACCAGCCGCTGGATGAGCCGCAGCATCTCGAAGCGCGAAGGGGCGAAGTGGAAAACATCGTGTATGTGCAGCGCCTCCAGCGCGTGGAACGGGCGGGGGAGCGCATCCGCGGCGGCCAGCGATTGCAGCAGCATCCGTGTCACGTCGGCGGTGTCGCGCAGGCCGTGGCGGTCCAGCAGACGCTGGTAGCGGCGGAAGACGGTGCCTATCCACTCTTCTTTCCCCGGCGCGTAGCCGGTGATGGCATCCAGCCCGTCCGGTGTCACCAAACCCAGCTTGAGCTGCTGCACCAGATCCCCCAGCGAACGGATGAATCCCTCGGTGCCGGTCAGCAGCGCGAGGTGGGGCCGTTTGCGGAAGGCGGGGTCGGCCGTCACCGCCTCGTGCAACAGCAGCTCGCGGGCGATGGCGTCCGCCGCCCCGCCGGGGCAGAGAAGATGTTCAAGGGAGCTTTCGAATTCCTGAAAGCTCATCACCGGCGTTCCCAGCAGCACACCCGCTTTTTCCAGGGCAAGCAGCCGCGTCATTTCGGCTTCCGCCTTTATCCGGGTGGGATAGATGTGCAGGGTATCCGCCATGCCGCCATTTTAACCGCATATCGCGGAGGGCGGGAGAAGAAAGGGGAGGGTTAAACCGTCACCTTGCCCATGTTGTAAAAATCGATGAGCTGATTGATGACCTCGTTCCCGGTCTTGCCGCCGCCCGCGGTTTTTTCCTTGAACGCGGCCAGCAGGTCGTCGCGCACTTCCATGGTGATATTGGTGTATCCCTTCCTTGCCGGGGGGATATGCTGGGCCGGGGGGCGCGGGGGAGCGTGTTGCGGGCGCGGTTGTTGATGCTGCTGCGGACGCGGCTGCTGGTGTTGCTGCTGCGGACGCGGCTGTTGATGGCGCGGCTGTTGCGGACGGGCGGGCTGGCCGCCGAAACCGGCACTCCCCTGCCGGGGGCCGTAGCTTTGCGCGCCGCCGCCGGTCTGCGGCGTAAAGGTGTGGGCCATCAAGTCCACGCGATAGTTTGGCGATACGGATTTCGGCTGACCGCTGCCGCGGTGCCCCGGCGAACCTTGCTTCTGCGCGGAACTCCGGTTATTTTGGCGTGAATTATTTTTGCGAAACATCAGATTGGATTAACGTTAACAGACGTGCGATGCTTTGTCAAACAGTACATGGCATGATGTGTTGCGAGCACATTAACCGTCCGGTGTAGGAGCACATTACCTGTCCGGTTATATAAAACGTCCATGGAGGCGTTTTATGAGAAAGACGATGTTCGGGCAGGAGGTGTTACTCATGCGATTTCAAGAAGCGCATAGCGG